>CACNQS010000003.1 GCA_902622625.1 uncultured Prochlorococcus sp. | reverse complement strand
TGATAAAATTTTCGAAACTGGAAGACAATTTGTTGATGGAGTATCTGGTGCTAGGCCAGGTAAAAGAAGGAATTCAGATTTTCAAGGAATAACAAGTAAGAGTGTTAAAAAAGTAGGAAGATGGGTATCTGAAAAAGTGGATTTATTTTTTGATGAAGATAATGATGATTGGAATGATGAGAATTTTTATGATGATAACAGCGATATTAAGACATTTTCCAGAGAATCAAATTTTTATGAATCAGCTAAACAGCACTCAAAAAGACCTTTAGAAGCAATATCTCTAAGGCAGACCAAAAATTTACAGACAACTGAGCAAAAAAAATTACCTTATGTGAATGAGAGTAAGGACGAAGATTGGCCAGATCAAATGGATTTCAAAGTTGAAAGATGGCAGAGAGCTTCAGAAAAAGAGAATAATACGTCGAGAGATCAATCAAACCAACAAGTTCAATCAAGATCAAGAAATATCCCTAGATCAAGAAGAAGAAGAGTATAGTTTCGTAAATTCTTTAATTCCTGAATAGCCTAGTAAAGTTTCTAAATGTGGATTGAATACTTCTCTAATAATTGTTAGGGGCTTTTTGTCTCGAAAAAATCTATAATTTCTTGACCAGAATGGACCTCTAAAACAAAATTCATCCTCTAACCAATTTGAATTAACAAGTGAAATTCGATCAACTTCTCTAAACAATTCTGATCTGTCTTGTGTCAAATTCTTCCAAATTGGTTCTTCTTTGGCTTTTAAATTTTCATTTACTTGTTCTGCATTCCACCAACTTTCAGCCCATGCTAAGTTTTTATTATTGTTTTTAATCCATACTTGTCTCCTAATTAAAGGTCCATTTAATTGATTTAATTCTTTAGGACCTTCTTCAATGAAAAGAGGATCTACTCGCATTGAAATTAATTTAATTTTCGTCTCTTGATTAGTTAAAAGTTGTAAATGTCTCGTGGGACTTCCATCCCCAAGCAGCATTAACTTCCATGGACCAGATATTTTTGGTAATGAATTTTTTACTAAAAAAGTAGAGGCTTTTTCTTCCCATAAAATTTTTGGTGAGTTAAAAAGTGTATTATTCAGTGCTCAAACGGAATGCTTTTAAGATGATAACTTTTTTTCGACAAAAATATTTGCCTTTTCTTTTTTTATTTCTCTTATTTTTAGCCAAACAAGTAATGCAGTTAAATCAGCTTTGCTTACTCCAGGAATTTTTGAAGCATCACCAAAATTTTTTGGCTTTATCTTATTCAAATTTTCTCTAGCTTCTAAAGATAATGTATCTATCTTTTCATAATTAATTTCTTGAGGCAGAGATTTACAGCTTTGACGATTTATTTGTTCAATGTTGTTTTTTTGTCTTTTAAGGTAACCCTCGTATTTAATATCTATTTCAACTCCTTCCTCTATTGAAGTACCTAGATTTTCTTCATTCAAATTATATTTAATTAGATCTGAATAATGAAAGTTTGGTCTTTTTAAGAGTTCTTTCAAAGTTGTTGAGCCTTTGATTTTGGATCCCGTTTCTAATTCTATTTTTTTTGATATTTCATCGGTATTTTTTAAACGAGTGTTATTTAATCTAAATTTCTCTTCCTCGAGGAGTTTCATTTTTTCTTGATAGGCCGACCATCTTTTCTCATTAATTAGCCCTATTTGATAACCTAATGGTGTTAATCTCCTATCTGCATTATCTCCTCTAAGAGTTAACCTATATTCACTCCTACTAGTGAGAACTCTGTATGGTTCTTTAAGATCTTTGGTAATTAAATCATTGATCATTGTCCCTATATAACTGCTTTCTCTAGTGAAAATTATTGGGTCTTTTTTGTTTAGTTTTCTTGTCGCATTGACTCCTGCAACTAATCCTTGTGCCGCTGCTTCCTCATAACCAGTAGTGCCATTAATTTGTCCAGCGCTAAATAAATATTCAATTTCTTTCGTTTCGAGTGAAGTTTGGAGCTGTGTTGCAGGTATATAGTCATACTCCACAGCATATGCTGGTCGCAACATTTTACATTTATCTAATCCAGGTAAGGTCCTTAAAAGTTCTAATTGAATATTTTCGGGTAAACCTGTTGAAAATCCTTGTACATATATTTCAGGGGTATTAATTCCTTCTGGTTCTAAGAAAATTTGATGTGATTCTTTATCAGCAAATTTAACGATTTTATCTTCAATTGATGGACAATATCTTGGCCCTTTACTATCAATAAAACCGCCGTAAATGGGAGTTAAATGTAAATTGTCTCGAATTAGTTGATGTGTTTTGGTAGTTGTTCTTGTTATGTGACAACTAACTTGGGGCATATTATTTTTTATATTTGGGTCAAACGAAAAATATCTATCTGCTGCAGTACTTGGTTGAATATCTAATTCATCAAAAATGATACTTCTTTTATCAACTCTTGCTGGAGTTCCAGTTTTTAAACGTTCTGTTTTGATACCAATTTTGTGCAAATTTTGAGTAAGACCTTTTGCTGCTTGTTCGCCCGATCTACCAGCTGACATTGATTTATTTCCTATCCATATTCTTCCCTCTAAGAACGTACCAGCTGTGATGATAACTGATTTTGCTGAATAATAACTACCAAAGAAAGTCCTTACACCTTTTATTCTTTTTTTCAAGATTTTTTTTGAGTTCAATCCAATTTCTTCAGTTTTTGCGATATCGAGTTCAGTAATCATTGCTTCTTTTAGTGATAAATTTTCTGTATTTTGTAGTATTTCAATCATCTTTTTTGAATATTCTCTTTTATCTGTCTGAGCTCTTAATGCCCATACAGCTGGACCTCTACTTGCATTTAATATTCTTTTCTGTATAGCTGTCTCATCAGCTAATTTACCAATAATTCCGCCTAATGCATCAACTTCATGTACCAACTGACTTTTTGCAGGGCCACCAACAGCAGGGTTACAAGGTTGCCAGGCAATTCTATCTAAATTGATTGTAAATAAGGCTGTAGAAAATCCTAATTTTGCTGTTGTTATAGCTGCTTCGCATCCTGCATGTCCTCCTCCAATAACGATGACTTCAAAAGATTCATTTGTTGAGTGATGATCTTGCATTTTAGGATTGATTTAATTAGCTAAATTCCTAAATCTCGTAAATTGAGGTTCAAATAATAATTTAACAGTTCCTACGGGTCCATTTCTATGTTTAGTGACTATTATTTCTGTAATTCCTCTATCTTCAGTCTCTGGATTATAGTATTCATCTCTATAAATCATTAATACTAAGTCCGCATCTTGTTCAATAGAGCCTGATTCTCTTAGGTCACTTAACATTGGTCTTTTATTTGTTCTTGACTCTACGCCTCTACTAAGCTGAGATAAAGCTACTACTGGTACTTTTAATTCTCTGGCCATGCTTTTAAGACCTCTAGTTATTCGTGAAAGTTCTTGCACTCTATTATCGGGGGTTGATCCTTCCATCAACTGGAGGTAATCAATCACGATTAATCCAAGTTCTTTTTTTTGTTCAGCTATTAATCTTCTGCACAGAGATCTCATCTCTAAAACACTTAAGTTAGGCTTGTCATCTATAAATATTGGTAATTGACCTAATGAATTGATACCTTCTCCCAGTAATGGCCATTCATCTTGCTGTAATCTTCCTGTTCTTAGCCTGCCACTTTCGATTCCAACTTCCATAGAGAGTAATCTATATGTCAACTGTTCCTTACTCATTTCAAGGCTAAATACACAAACAGGTAAATCTTGAGATTGTGCAACATTTTTAGCCAGATTAAGAACTATTGAAGTTTTCCCCATTGAAGGTCTTCCAGCAACAATTATTAAATCACTTCTTTGAAAACCTTGAGTCATCGCATCAAGGTCGTAGAAATTTACTGGAATACCAGCTACTGAAGTACCTAATGATCTTGACTCTATTTCATTGAAAGTACTTGTAAGGATTTCAGCTGCTTGAGTCAGGCCTTTTGAGGGTTTTTCTTGACTGATTTCAAATATTTTTTGCTCTGCTTGATCTAGAACTTCATTAGTATCTTGAGTCTGATCAAAACCTAGCTGAACCACTTCATTTCCAGATCTGATAAGTTGCCTTCTCATGAATTTGTCGTTAATTAAATTAGCAACTTGTTCTATGGAAGCTGTAGAGGAAACATTTTCAACTAGTTCTACTAGTTTGCTGTTTCCTCCAATTTTTTCTAGTGATCCATTATCTGCTAACCAAGCACTCATTGATGTTAAATCAGTTGGTTTACCCTGGGTATGTAACATTAATGCAGTTCTATAAATCTCTTGATGGGCATTTATATAAAAAGCTTCAGGTTTAATTAAGTCTGCAATTCTTCCGATCGCGTCTGGATCAAGAAGTATGCCACCAAGAACAGCTTCCTCTGCTTGAACGTTTTGAGGAGGTACTAATCCAGAATTTTCACTATTAAAATCCTTTTTAATATTTTTATTTTGCCCATTATTTGGAAAAGGTACGGAAACCATATCTTTAATTGCTTAGATATATACTCTGGCTACTTTTTAAAATAATGCAACAAATTGATTAACTTGTTACTTCAATATTTACTTCTGCATTTACTTCTGGATGTAATTTTATTTTTGCAGTAAAGGAACCTAAATTATGAATATCAGGAACAGTAATGTTTCTTCTATCAATTTCTTTTTTAGTTGCCGCTTCTATTGCTTCGGCAACATCCCCATTGGTAACCGTTCCAAAAAGGACACCATCTTCTCCAACCTGTTTTTTGATAGTGAACCTACCTATTGTAGATAATGCAGTTTGGAAATCAAAAGCTTCTTGCTTTAATTTATCAGCAGCGATTTTTTCTTTTTCTTTCTTCCTTTCAATTTGTTTAAGGACTGCCGGTGTTACATTCATTGCCTTGCCATATGGCAATAGAAAATTTCTTGCATATCCAGGTGCTACTTCAACTAGATCACCTTCTTTACCTAGTGATGCGATTGGTTCAGTTAATGCGACTTGTACTCTTTTAGCCATGAAAATATTGATCAATATAATTAATAATAAGACCTAGAGGGTAACTTTACTTTTTTTGCAAGGCCAAATTTAGCAAGAATCTTAATATGTTCCCATGTTATGTCTATCTGACCTTTAAATAATCCTTGTCTTGCCGAATTAGGAAATGCATGATGGTTATTATGCCAACCTTCTCCAAATGTTAATGCAGCAACCCACGCATTGTTTTTGGATGAATCACCACTTTCAAATGGTGCTTTACCCCAACAATGCGTCGCGGAGTTTACTAGCCAAGTTACGTGATAAACAACCACAAGCCTTAATGGAATTCCCCAAAGGACTAGAGCCCACCCTCCAACTCCTAATTTTTGACCTATGGCGTACAAAGAAAGTCCAATAGGAATCTGTAAGAATAAAAAATACTTATTTAGAAATCTATAGTATGGATCTTTGATTAGGTCTGCACTTAATTTTGGAACAGCTTTTAGTGCTTCAACGTCTTTAAACATCCAACCCATATGACTCCACCAAAACCCCTTTTTACTATTGTGATGATCTACTTCAGTATCTGAAAAAGAGTGGTGATGCCTATGTAAACCTACCCAATCTATTGGCCCATGCTGGCAACTTATGGCTCCACATGTGGCAAAAAATCTTTCTAACCATCTTGGAACAATGAATGATCTGTGTGATAGCAATCTGTGATATCCAAGAGTGACTCCTAAACAAGCAGTTACCCAGTAAAAAAATAATAATGAAGTGACTGCAGGGAGACTCCAAAATTTTGGTTGTATAGCTACAAGAGATAGAATATGAATTGCAACCATAAAAAATATTGTTCCCCACGTTTTATGTAGTCTTGGAGGATATCTTTTTGAATGGCTGGAAGGTTCCAGTAATTTTTCTGAGAGTTCTATAACTTTTTCAGCTGGAACAGGTTTTTTTAATTTTGCTGTTTCTAGGAAAATTACTGAATTCATGATATTGAAATACTATTTTCAAAATTACCGATATGTAATATTATCATACTATACTATTGATAAGTTTAATTATCTGTGAGTCTCGGATATCGCGATAAATTATCTAGAGGTCGAAGGGCTATGGCTCATTTGATACATCTCTGGCATGAAAGAAATGGATGGTCTCACAGAGTTTTGCCATTACTTTCAGAAGTTCTTGATTTAGGTAAAGTTCATAATTCGCAAATTTCTAATCTCAGGAATGGTAAGTTATCTTCGCCAGGTCCTGAAGTTTTTCTTGCTTTAGCTCAGGTTAATACGATTCTTGATCAAGGTATTGAAAGAATCAGGGATCGTTTTGAAAGTGATTACCCGGAGTTATGGAAATCTTTGGAAGAGTCTGCATTACCCCTAAAAAATGATTCTGGTAATCCATTGTCGGCCGGGGAGTTATTCGAGATATTTTCAGGATTAAAATCTCTACCGTCATCTTTTGACTGGTACATTGAAGATGAAGAAGCTTCTGCCTTAAGCGATGCTCTTTCAGTGCATTTTTGTCAGAATAAGGCTTGGAGATCATGTAAAATTCAGGTAATGGAAGCCTATGCTGTCAATAAATCTGCTCGTAGAGAACGTTTTGCTGAAGTAATAGCAGGAATTAAAGATTATACGGCAGAAGAATTAGATGGAGAACTTCTTGATTTATATGAGGCTTCAAAAAAACTTTCTTTTTTTCAGGGTAGTGGACCTAATGATTTTCTAGCTGAATTAAGAAATTTAGCTTCTGAGAAATAACATGAATTTTTATAAAAATGATGCTAAACAATAACTTAAAACTGGCTGAAAATGCTGTTCTTTCTGTCGAAGAGAGTTTAAGTAAAGTTTTCCAAGAAAGGTCCAATCAGGTTTTCCAGAAATTAGAAAATATTTTGACAATTTTTAAGGAAGAAAAAGTTTCTACTAGTCATTTCAATCAATCTTCTGGTAGTGGTCATGATGATATATCTAGAGAAAAAATTGATGCGGTTTTTGCAAGATTGTTTCTTGCTGAAAAGGCAGCTGTGAGGATGCAATTTGTAAGTGGAACGCATGCAATAAGTACTGTCTTATTTGGAATTCTTAGACCTGGAGAAGTAATGTTATCACTTACAGGAAAGCCATATGACACGTTAGAAGAAGTCATAGGAATAAGGGGAGGAGAAAAAGGTTCACTTAAAGATTTTGAGATTGAATATAAGCAAATAAATATTTGCGAGAATCTTGATTCTTTTGAAGAAAAAATTGTTCATTCTTTTAAAGAAAATTCATGCAAATTAGTATTCATACAAAAAAGTTGTGGATATAGTTGGAGAAAGTCTCTTACGAATCATCAGATAGGAAAAATTTGTAGTCTTGTTCATTCTCTTGATCCTAGCTGTATATGTTTTGTTGATAACTGTTATGGGGAGCTTGTTGAAGATTGTGAACCAATTTCTAAAGGGGCAAATATAATTGCTGGATCATTGATTAAAAATTTGGGAGGAACAATCGTTCCTACTGGTGGGTACGTTGCAGGAGATGCAGATTTGGTTGAGATGGCATGTTCTAGATTAACCTCACCAGGTATTGGTTCTTCTGCAGGAATAAATTTTGGACTAGGAAGATTAATTTTGCAGGGTTTGTTTTTATCACCACAAATTGTTCACGAATCTCTAAAGGGTGCTGATATGGTCGCAGGGGTTTTTAAAAATTTGGGATTTAAGGTTTTACCAGAGCCAGCAACATATCGATCCGATCTTATACAGTCAGTAAGATTGAATAATCCTGATTTGGTACAAAGAGTTTGTCAATCTTTTCAAAATTCTTCACCAGTAGATTCTTTTCTGAATGTTGTTCCTTCATCAATGGATGGATATGATTCAAAATTATTAATGGCAGGAGGTACATTTATTGAAGGTAGTACAAGTGAATTTTCTGCTGATGCTCCTTTAAGAGATCCTTACAATATTTATGTTCAAGGTGGTTCTCACATAGCTCACATCAAAATTGCATTAATTCGATTATTATCTGAATTATTAGAGGAAAAATTAATTTCAAAGGATTCTCTACTTCCTTTATCTACTTAATCATGTCTTACCAGTTTCCAGACAACCTGATCTATGCTGATACTCATGAATATGTCTTGGAAGAAAATGGATTGTTAAAAATTGGAGTTAGTGAATTTGCTATAGATCAATTAGGAGATATTGTTTTTGTTGAATTAACCAATCAAGGGGCGACCTTAGAGAAAGGTGAGACTTTTGGAACAATTGAATCAGTTAAGGCCGTTGAGGAAGTCTATTTGCCTTTTTCAGGGCAAATAGTATCTGTAAATGAAAGTGTTATTGATAATCCTGAGCTTTTACAGAATGATCCTATCGGAGACGGTTGGTTAGTCATTTTGAAACCAGAATCAAAAGCATCATTTGCTGATTTGATGACTTCTGAGGAATATCAATCAAAGGTTGTACCAAAATAAGCAAAACTTTATAAAAAGAGCTATTTTAAAGAAAAATATTTTAATATGACATCCAAATTTGGGTCTGATTTATTTATAGATAGGCATCTTGGGTTAGGAGATAATGATGAAAGAATTATGCTGAAAAAGCTTGGTTTTAATAATATTGATCAATTTATAAATCAAGTTATTCCTGAAGATATTCAGCTTAAAGATAAATCTTCAGAAATATTGCCCCAAGGTTGTTCAGAAATTGAGGCTTTAAATGAATTAGAAGAGATTGCGAAGAAAAATACTAAAATGAGATCACTAATAGGCCTTGGTTATTATGACAATCACATGCCTAAAGTAATCCAAAGACATGTTTTTGAAAATCCAAGGTGGTACACGTCTTATACTCCATATCAAGCAGAAATTGCACAAGGAAGATTAGAAGCTCTATTTAATTTTCAGACTGTTGTTTGTGAACTAACAGGATTCCCTGTCGCTAATGCATCTTTGTTAGATGAGGGTACTGCTGCCGCAGAAGCTATGGCCATGAGCTTTTCGGCAAGAAAAAATAAATCTTCAAAAGTGTACTTAGTAGAATCAAATGTTTTTGATCATACTTTTAATGTTCTACAAACCAGAGCAAAACCTTTAGGAATATCCTTAAAACGCTTTGTTCAAAGCAACCTTCCTAATCATGATGATGCTTTTGGAATGTTGTTGCAATTACCCGGTAAAAATGGGCAATTATTTGATCCCACATTTTTAATATCCCAAGCACATAGATCAGAAATTATTGTAACGGCCTGTATTGATCCACTGGCACAAGTTTTAATTAAACCAATTTCTGAATTTGGTGTTGATGTTGCTGTTGGTAGTATGCAAAGATTTGGTGTTCCAATTGGTTTTGGTGGACCCCATGCAGCATATTTTGCCTGTAGCGAAAAATATAAAAGGCTGATACCTGCAAGAATTGTTGGGCAAACTCTCTCTAAAAATGGAGAAAAATCTCTAAGATTAGCATTGCAAACAAGAGAGCAACATATTAGAAGAGAAAAGGCAACTAGTAACATTTGTACTGCTCAATCTTTGTTAGCTATAATCTCATCTTTTTATGCTATTTATCATGGACCTTCTGGATTAACGCAAATTGCTAAGAGATTAGTGGAGTTGAGAATAAATCTAGAATCATGTTTAGCTGATTTAGGTTTTGATATACCTGATGGGATTAGATTTGATAGTGTCGATGTTTATTCTAGGCACTCTCAGAGTATCCATAATGAAGCTCAAAAAAATGGGTATAACTTAAGAATTTTGCCCTTGGGTTCAACTATTGAAAATTCAACTGGCTTTGGGATCTCTTTAGATGAGCTTAGCACTGAAAAAGAAATCAAAGATATTTTGACTTTCATAGCAAACCTTATAGAAAAAAAAGAAGATTTAGAGCATTTAAAATTTGATAAAAGATTTCATCTTGAAAGCTTAGCTTTGAGATCTAGTGAATGGATGCAGCAGGATATATTCACAAATTACCAAAGCGAAACGGAATTAATGAGATATATATTCCGACTTGCTGAAAAAGATTTTTCTCTGGTAGATGGAATGATGCCATTAGGAAGCTGTACCATGAAATTAAATTCTGCAGCAGAGTTAAATCCAGTCTCTTGGGCTAATTTATCTTCTATTCATCCTTTTGCTCCACTAGATCAAACTAAGGGCTATTCAAAAATAATATCTGACTTAGAAAAATGGATAAGTGATATTGTTGGTTTAAAATCAGTTTCTTTTCAACCAAATGCAGGCTCTCAGGGAGAGTTCGCAGGTTTATTGGCTATAAATTCTTATTTTGAATCAAAAGGTGAACTTTCAAGAAAAAAATGTTTAATTCCTAAAAGTGCTCATGGAACAAATCCTGCTAGTGCAGTTATGGCAGGATTTGATGTTTTAACGGTTGAATGTGATGACGAAGGAAATATTGATTTTCAAGATTTGTCGATCAAGGTTAAGAAATTTGATAACCAAATAGGAGCCCTTATGTTGACTTACCCCTCTACTCATGGAGTTTTTGAATTGCAAATCAGAGAGATATGTGACTTAATTCACTCTGTTGGAGGATTTGTCTATTTAGATGGAGCAAATTTGAACGCTCAGGTTGGATTATGCAAACCTGGGAATTATGGTATTGATGTTTGTCATTTGAACTTACATAAGACATTCTGCATTCCACATGGAGGTGGTGGTCCAGGAGTTGGTCCAGTTGTTGCATCAGAAATTTTAAGCCCATTTCTCCCTACTCATTCTTTAATGGATAATAATTTATCTAATAGTTCCAATTACGTATCCGCTGCCAAGCATGGGAGTGCAAGTATTCTTCCTATAAGTTGGATGTACATAAAAATGGCTGGTCTTAGTGGTCTAAGGAAAGCAACTGAGCATGCAATTTTATCTGCAAATTATATTGCGCATTCTTTAAAGCATAAATTCAAGATTCTTTATAAAGGAAAAAATAATTTCGTAGCACATGAATGTATTTTAGATTTTAGAGACTTAAAATCTAAAACCGGTTTGGGTGTTAATGATTTAGCTAAACGATTAATAGATTATAGTTTTCATGCCCCAACTATAAGTTGGCCTGTTCCAGAAACGATAATGATAGAGCCTACTGAAAGTGAAAGTTTGGTTGAATTGGAGAGGTTTTGTGAGGCTATGCTTTTGATTGGAGAAGAAATTAGTGAAATAGAAAAAAATATTGAATTAAAGAATAATAATGTGATAAGTAACGCTCCCCATACGCTGAAAGAGTTAATTGCTGATAATTGGCAATATCCTTATTCAAAAGAAAAAGCTTCTTTTCCTTATAAAACACAAACATCTATTAAGTTTTGGTCTTCAGTTTCTAGGATCGATAATGCATATGGGGATCGCAATTTAATTTGCTCTTGCAATGTAAATCAAGGAGAGACTTTCGAAGAAAAAAAATGTGCTTAAAGGACTAGCGTCCTTGTATTTACTTAGTTATTATCAGTGAGAATAAAAATTTAATATTTTCTTATAGAATTTTTTTAAATTTTTTTATTAAGATATTCAAGCATCAAATTTTTTGGGGTATTTGAAGCTATGACCAACGATTTTAAATCTGGTAATGTTAAGCATCTGCCAGTTAAAAATGTCGATTTACCAAATTTTTTCAATAATTTTTCAGCGGAAAATTCCAACATTTGTTCTATTGAGGGAACTAACGTCATAAGAGTACCTTTTGGTAAAAAATTTTCAAAGAAAAAAAGGCCTGAAAAGAGTCAAAATATAGCAACTCTAATACTTCCTTTAAGTTCGTATAGCAGTCCTACACCTCCACACGTAGCATAACTAAGATTTTGCTTAATCTATTTCTTTAAGAGTATCTGCATAATAATTCTGCAGTTGTAATGTTGCCTGATTCCAATCCCATTTTTCTGCTTCGTTTCGTGCCTCTTTCCTCATAACTTCTCTCTTATCTTCATTCTCTAGAATTTTTTTTGTCGCTGCAATCAAACTCTGTTCTCCATTATCTTTTTCATCAGGATCATATAAACAACCATTAATCCCATCGCTAATAATATCTGGAATCCCCCCCTTGTTGGCTCCGATAACCGGACATCCTGCTGCCATTGCTTCCAGTAAAACTAGCCCAAGTGTTTCTGTACTAGATGGAAATAAAAATATATCTCCAGAGGCATAAGCGCTAGCAAGTTCATCGCCAGATAAATATCCTATGAAATTAGTCTTTGTATTTTCGAAGATTTTTTCAAGCTGGTTTCTGTATGGTCCGTCACCTACAAGTGCTAGGCAAGCATTAGGGATACTGTCTAAGACTGGTTTAATTCTCTCAATTTGTTTTTCTGCGGATAATCTCCCTACATAAATTAATAAGTACTTAGCGTCGTTATATTCACCAAATAATTTTTTTCTCATTTTTTCATTTCTCAAATCAGGGCGGAAACTGCAAGTATCTACTCCCCTTTGCCATAGAGCAGTCCTTTGAATACCTTTATCTTTTAATTCATTTACCATAGCGGTGGATGTACATAAATTTAATAAGGCTTGATTATGTGCTGCTTTAAGTAATTCCCACAAAAGTGGCTCTAACATACCCATGCCGTAATGTTCTAGATATTTCGGAAGATGAGTATGGTAACTGGCAATTAAAGGAATATTATTAGTTTTCGCCAACCATATGCCACCTAAGCCAAGTACAGCTGGATTAACAACATGTATCAAATCTGGGTTAAATTTTTCTAACTTATCTGATACTGCAGGGCCTGGTAGACCAAGCTTCAACTCTGGGTATAAGGGTAATGGCATCGCAGCAACTCCAACTACAGTTGCGCCCATATATGATTCTGGACACCCTTCTGGACAAAAAATTAAAACTTCATTACCATTTTTTATTAAAAATTCAATCGTTTTAGTCAGTCTTGTGACGATGCCGTCAACTTTAGGTAAAAAAGTTTCAGTAAACAACGCAATTTTCACTTTCTTAAGGTAATTATTTCAGAAATTTTAATTAGTCTTTATAGCCTCAGCTTGTTTTTTAGTCCAGGATGAAACACAAGGTATTCGCTTAAGATCACATCTATTGGAGTATTTTTTAGCGACTTCAACAACTTCTTCTAATAAACCATTATCAAGAGTCGTTGGGTTTAAACCTAATTCTATAAAGCATTTATTATCAACAATTAGATCATTTTCAACCGCTTCATTCCTTGGATTTGGTAAATAATTAATATCAGCACCTGTTAGAGACGCAACTTTTTTAGCTAATTCTCCAACTTGATGACTTTCAGTCATTTGATTAAAAATCTTAACTCTTTCTCCAGGTTTTGGAGGATTTTCAAGAGCAAGTTGTACACATTTTACAGAGTCTTTTATGTGAATAAAGGCTCTTGTTTGCCCTCCTGTCCCATGAACACTTAATGGATATCCAATTGCAGCTTGCATTAGAAATCTGTTTAGTACAGTTCCATAATCTCCGTCATAGTCAAATCGGTTTGTTAATCTAGGATCTTTTAAAGTTGCGTCTGTATTTGTTCCCCAAACAATGCCTTGGTGTAGATCAGTAATTCTTACAAGGTCATTTTTGTTGTAGTAAAGAAATAATAATTGATCTAAAGTTTTAGTCATATGGTAAACACTTCCTGGACTTGCAGGGTGTAATATTTCTTCTTCAAAGCGGCTTCCATCAGGTTGTGGAACTTCAACTTTTAGATAACCTTCTGGAATTGTTGCACCTCTTTGTGATCCATATCCGTAAACTCCCATTGTTCCTAAATGTACAACATGAATATCTAAATTACTCTCTACTATTGCAGCAAGAAGGTTGTGGGTGCCATTAACATTATTATCTACTGTATATCTTTTGGTAAAACTAGATTTCATAGAGTAAGGTGCTGCTCTTTGTTCTGCAAAATGGATCACAGAATCTGGCTTTTCATCAATGAGCAAGTTTAGTAATTTTTGATATTGTTTTGAGATATCCATGTTAAGAAATCTCATAGGCTTGCCTCCAATTTCTTCCCATGCAGAAAGTCGTTCTGTTATCGAAGTAATTGGAGTTAAAGATTCTACCTCTAGATCAATATCAATTTTTCTACGACTTAAATTGTCTACAATAATTACATCATGATTTTGCTCTGCTAAATTCACCGCACAAGGCCAACCGCAAAAACCATCTCCACCTAGAACAATAACTTTCACTCAGAACTCCAGAATTAATAGATTTATCATATATTTATTAAATTACTACAGTGAGCTTCCAATTTGCGAAAAAATATTGTAAATAGTTTCAAAACTTCTTTCTTAATAAGATAAACAAATGAACAAATTTTTCTCTTTTTAAACTTTGCTCAATAAAGAGAATTATATAGATATGTTTTTTTCCGGTGAACTTGCTACTGCAAAGTCTTGTTTTTTAATTCTTCCTGCCAGAAAAGCTTGCCTGCCAGCTTTCACACCATAATTTATCGCTTGAGCCATTAGAGGAGGATTTTCAGCTTGTGCTATTGCACTATTGATTAAGACACCATCCGCTCCAATTTCCATAGCTTGAGAAGCTTCACTAGGTACACCAATTCCTGCGTCAATTATTACTGGTACTTTTGCATTCTCAATAATTATTCCTATATTTGATAAATTTAATAAACCTTGCCCAGAGCCTATAGGCGAGCCCAATGGCATTACAGTTGCACAACCTATTTCTTCTAATCTTTTTGCAAGAATAGGATCTGCATTGATATAAGGAAGTACAGCAAAACCCTTTTTTATTAAAATTTCGGCTGCTTTAATAGTTTCTATTGGATCTGGTAGCAAATACTTTTTGTCAGGAATAACTTCTAACTTTACAAAGTTATTTTCTTCTTGCCCAGACAATTTTGCAAGCTCTCTACCGAAAATTGCTATTCTTACTGCCTCATCGGAATTAACACAACCAGCTGTATTAGGAAGCATCCAGTATTTTTTCCAGTTGATCTTTTCGAGTAAATTTTCTCCGGTCTGATCATTTTTAACTCTTCTAACAGCGACGGTTATAATTTCCGTTTCAGAATTTGACAAACTTTCTTCCATATCTTGAGTAGATTTGTATTTGCCAGTACCCACCATTAATCTACTAGAAAATTGTTTTCCACCAATTAGTAAAGAAGAATAATTTTGCATATTTAGAATCCCTTATCTTTAATACCTTTATAAGGTTTATAGTTGTTTCTTTTTTCTAATTCCTTACTTTTTTTTATTGCTGTTTTGTTTTTTGGATCTATCACCAAAACCTTTTGATAAGTTGCATATGCTAAGTCGTACTCAAGTAAACGCTGTTGTGCTGATGCGAGGTTATTTAGAGCTATAGGATATTCTGGAAGAGATTTTATTGCAGAGTTATAGTGTTTAATCGCTTTCTTAAATTCATTTTGAGCAGCATAAGTGAATCCCAAAGCATTATTTATTATCGCTTTGGCTTCATCAGGTTCATTTTCATAATTTTCAATTGCTTTTAAAAAAGTTTTAGTTGCTTCAGGATATAATCTTTTTTTAATCTGAATAGAGCCAAATTCATATAATTCTGAAGCTTGAGTGAGAGAATCTAAACCTTTTTGCTCGAATTTTACTAAATTTAATTCTTCACTTCTTGTTTTTAGAAATTGCCTAAATACAAAAATAGAAATTATTATTAATACAACTAAAAGAATTATTAAATAAGATTGAAAGGAAGATATTTCCATTATTTAAATTTACTTTTCTAGATTATATTCTTTTTTTACTTGTTAACGGAAGAAACAATTTTTTCAAAACACTTAGGATCGTTTAAAGCTAATTGAGCGAGCATTTTTCTATTAATGATAATTTGTGAATTTTTCATTCCATTTATCAACTTGCTATAGTTTGTTCCATTTATCCTGGCAGATGCGTTAATTCTAGAAATCCAAAGTCTTCTAAAATCTCTTTTTCTTCTTCTTCTATCCCTATAAGCATTACAAAGAGCTTTCATCACTCTTTGGTTTGCGGTTCTGAAAAGATTTTTGTTGCCGCCTCTAAAACCTTTTGCAAGATTTAAGATTTTGTCTCTTCTTTTTCTGGCTATGTTGCCTCTTTTTACGCGTGCCATGAATATCTAATAAAAAAAATTGGTTAAAGCTTTATGCGTATGGAATCATTAATCTTACATTATCAGCATCTCTTTCATCAACTACTGCTTTTGTTGAGAGATGTCTTTTTAATTTTGAGCTTTTATGATCAAGTAAATGGTTATGGAAAGCTCTTCTTCTCATGAATTTACCCGTCGCTGTAGCTTTAAATCTTTTAGCAGCTGATTTACGAGTTTTTAGTTTAGACATTTAAGTTAAATGTGTTTAATTAGGATAATCTAAACCTTTATACGCATTGGTGCAAATTAAAGTTTTTAATTGATAAGGAAAGTTCTAGCTTATGAAACTTAAATTTGCCCTTTTAAATTTATTTTTAGGATTTATTTCTCTTTTATTAATAAACACAAAATTAACTTTAAGTATAAAAGCAGAAGAATTGCAAAAGGTTGAACTCAATAATGAAATTAAAAAAGGCAATTTTTTAATTGGTTTGAAGCAATATTTAGGCGGGGAGAATGACAGTTTTTCAAAAAAAAAGAATATCAATTTTATCACTGATAAAGGTTTTTTAAACTTGATATCGTCCAATGGTATCAAACATAAATCAAAACAGATTAATATTAGCTGGGTGGATATACCTATTAAAAATCCAAAAACAATCGAAAGAATTGTTTTTGGTCCTTTTGCTAGCTATGAATCAGCAATAAAACAAGCAGAAAAACTTAAAGATAAAGGATTTGAGACCACTGTTGCTTACCCTAAAAATTGGGAAGTATGGATTCCTTTTGCACATAATTTGCCAGAGTTTGAATTAAAAAATAATATTTCCAGAAAAATAAAAAATTTTCAAATTACTCCGGTTCTTAGAAATGAATATAGTGTTATCAAACTTGAAGGACCTATATATATTTACGCGCAAGAGGAAATAAAAATAAATGGAGTCAATTTTGGTAAAAACTTTTATTTATTAAAAGATTCATATGGAACTTGGACATTAGTTCAAAAAATTGAATTTGACGACTATTTGGCAGGTGTTTTGCCATATGAAATTGGACCGAATTCTCCTTTAGAAGCACTCAAGGCTCAAGCAGTTATTGCAAGAACTTGGGGAATATTTAATTCTGACAGATTTCATATGGATAAATACCATTTATGTATAAGCACTCAATGTCAAGTTTATAAGCCTTCTAAAATTTCAAATAAAAACATACAAAAAGCTATAGACGCAACTTCAAATTTAATTCTCACTCATGGAAATCAACCAATAAATGCCTTTTACCATGGTTCTAATGGTGGAGTATCTGCTACTGCAGGAGAGTCTTGGCAAATTCAAGATTATTCTTATTTCAATTCAATAATTGATGGTTCTAAATCATTAAATAAAATTTTTAATCTTCCAATTACAAATGAATCTGATTTAAATAATTTTTTAGATTTTGATAAAGATCAGTTTTACGGGAGTAATCATTCTCTTTTTCGATGGAATAAGAAAATTTCTAGTCTTGAAATTAAAGAAAAGTTAATTAAAAACAAACTTATAAATATTAATGAAGATGTTTTGGATTTAAATTCTATTGAACGTGGATCTAGTGGCAGAGTGACAAAATTGGAAATACAAACGGACAAAGGTAATAAATCAATTGTTCTTCTAAAAGATGATATTCGACGGGTATTAAATTTTATACCTAGTAATTTGTTTACTATTAATAAATTAAATGATGATTTATGGCTTTTGAGAGGAGGAGGCTTCGGTCATGGTGTAGGTTTATCTCAGTCAGGAGCAATTGAAATGGCTAAATTAGGATTCTCTTATGAACAAATATTGAATCATTACTATCGAGATGCAAAACTGCAAAAATTTGAGACATTGTCTCAATGAAAGTTAAGTAATTAAAAATTTACTTTTATGAGTAAGGGTTTTTATAAAAATCGAAGATTGAAGTCGTTTATATTTCTTAGTGCTTGTTTTTTAGTAGCTTTTATTCCTCATGCTTACAATATCAAAAATTTATTTTACATTATATTTGCTCTTTCTTTTGTGATTGCTTTTTATGGCTTAATAGTTATTTCTAAAAATTTCAAAAGGAAGAATGTTCTAAATACTGTAGGCAGAAGAATTAGCAATAAAGAGTTACCTGTGCTTGATATTTTAGTCGCAGCTAGAGATGAAGAGAATGTCATAGCAAGATTAGTTGAAAGATTATTTAGTTTAGATTATCCAACAAATAAATTAAATATTTATATAATTGATGATGGTAGTTCTGATAAGACGCCTTTAATTTTAGATCGACTATCTAGACAATATGACAAGCTAAAAGTCGTAAGTCGTTCTCCAAACGCAGGAGGAGGAAAGTCAGGAGCTTTGAATTATGCTTTGAAGTTTACTCATGGTGAATGGTTATTAGTTTTGGATGCTGATGCTGAATTAAAACAAGATTCTTTGATAAGGTTATTTAGTTTTGTAGAAGAGGGTGATTGGTCTGCAGTTCAACTTAGAAAATCAGTAACAAATATAAGTAAGAATTTTTTAACTTCTTGTCAGTCAATGGAGATGGCTATGGACGCAATCTTTCAATATGGAAGATTATCACTTGCTGGAGTTTCTGAATTAAGGGGCAATGGACAATTAATTAAGAAAGAAACATTATTGGCATGTGGTTCTTTTAATGAAGATACAGTTACAGATGATCTTGATTTGAGTTTAAGATTATTATTATCAAAATCTAGAATTGGAATATTATGGGATCCTCCAGTCATGGAGGAAGCAGTTGAGAATTTAAATGCTTTATTAGCGCAAAGGCAAAGATGGGCAGAGGGGGGTTTGCAAAGATTCTTTGATTATGGAGATCAATTATTTACTAATAAAATTGATTATTTGCAGAAATTTGATTTAACTTACTTTTTCATCTTGCAATATGCACTTCCAATCGTTTCTATTTTTGATTTAGTTTTCAGTATTGTATTATTAGATTCACCAATTTACTGGCCTATTTCATTCACAGCTTTTATGTTATCTGGAATTGCTTTTTGGTTCGGTTCTTCTTGTAAAAGCGAAGTACCTGTATTGCAAAAAAGCAATTTTTTGATGATATTTGTATCGGTTTTCTATTTATCACATTGGTTTTTAGTAATACCTTGGGTAACAATAAAAATGTCTATTTTTCCCAAAAAGATACTCTGGCGAAAAACTCTTCATACTGGAGTTTAACTTATTCATCAAGGTCTATAATTTCTCCATTAAAAAAATTTGCTAAGTTTTTTGAACTATCATCATAAGTTTTTTCCTTAGATATATTTGTTGAGGAGTTAGTTTTTGGTTCTATTTTTTTTGTTGGTCTAAAATTATTTACTTCTTTTTGAGTTATTTCTGGGGTGTTTGTTGGGTTACTTTTGTTTAATTGTTTGATTGAGAAATTTAGTATTATTCCATCTCCAAATATCTTTTTTACAGTATTTTCAATTATAAGTTTTCTGCTTTTTATCATACTTTCCCAGTTTGGAGATAATGCAATTGTGATTTTCTCCGAATCAAAACTTTCAAGTTCGGCTTGTTGTGAAAGCAACATTCTTGTTGAGGGTAAATCTACTTTAGAAAGAATTAATTCCCATTTATCTTTTAAATTTGATCCAAGATTATTTTGGTTATTTTCAGAAATATTTTCAATACTTTCTTTTTCAAGAACTTCAAATTTTTCAAATTTTTCGTCTTTTTTTGCGATCAATTCTTCACGAGTCATCTTTTCTTGGATACTTGGTTTTTGAATTTCATTAGAAATATTTTCATTATTAGGAATTGCAATGTTTTTTCTACTTTCATGCTTCTCTTCAGTCGTATTATTTTTACTTTCTTGCTTATTTTCAAAACTATTTATCTCTTGATTACTTAGAAGGCCAGTTAAATGTATTTCAAACCAAAGCCTTGGATTATCACTTGTTTTGATTTGATATTCAATATTTCTCAAATTATTATGCCAATTAATTATTGTTGATTTATTTATTGTTTTTGAGACTTTATTCAATTCATCTCGAAATTCATCAGACGTATAATAAAGATCTGAATATTTATTATTTGTAGTGTGTAATAGTAGATCTCTTGTTATATTCAATAATCCGATAATTATTTGAAGAGGTTCGTTTCCGGCATCATATAATTTGTTGCAGGTGATAATTAATGATTCTGGATTATTCTCAACCAATGATTTAATCAGATTTGTTAATTCACTTTCTGATACTTCTCCTAGGAGTTTTTGGATATTATTAATTGTTATCCCTTCTGGGAAAAGATTCAATTGTTCAAGTAGGCTTTGTGCATCTCTCATACCTCCATTAGATCTTTTTGCAATCATTTTTAACGCCTGAACTTCGTAATCAATGGATTCTTTTTCGGCGATTTCTGATAAATGTTGAAAAATGTCATTAGGGCTTATTCTTCTAAAATCAAACTTTTGGCATCTACTTTTTATTGTATTTAATACTCTCTCAGGATTTGTTGTCGCAAGGATAAATACAACTCTTGAGGGTGGTTCTTCAATAGTTTTTAGTAAAGCATTTGAAGCTGCTGTTGAAAGCATATGACATTCATCAATAACATATACTTTCCATCTCGCTTGAGTAGGTGCAAATCTTGCTCGTTCTATAATTTCTCTTATATTTTCTACTCCTGTATTTGATGCTGCATCAATCTCGATAATATCTAGAGCGCTCCCATCTGTAATTTGTCTACATAAGTCACATTTACAACAAGGAGTTATCGTAGGTTGGTCAAATGCCTGGCAATTAAGAGATTTTGCAAATATTCTTGCACTTGATGTTTTTCCAGTGCCTCTTGGACCATTAAAAAGATATGCAGGAGCAATTTTTTTTGTTAATAGTGCTTGTTTGAGTGTAAGAGAGATAAATTTTTGCCCAACCAGTTCGTTTAAGTTGTTTGGTCTATATTTTTGATGAAAAGGCTTATGTATATTTGGCATTTATTTTTCATTATTTAGAAAAATTAGGGATTCAATTAAAAAAATTAAACTCTAATTTTATGCAGACTCTTTAATAATTCTTTTTGATCCTGAAGGTAGTTTAACAATTTTAGATGAGAACAAATTATCTACCATTTTTTTTGTTATTGTGAATTCTTTTACATTTTCTTCAGAAGGCAAAGTATACATAATGTCTAGCATTAGCTCTTCAATTATTGATCTTAATGCTCTTGCACCTGTTTTTCTTTTATATGCTTCATTTGCTATTGCTTTAACAGAATCAGGCTCAAATGATAATGCAACATTATCCATACTTAGCAAAGTTTTGAATTGCTTTACTAATGCATCTCTTGGTTGAGTCATAATAGATTCTAAAGTTTCTTTAGTCAGACGATCTAATACAGCACAAACAGGAATTCTTCCAATAAATTCTGGAATTAGGCCATATTTCACTAAGTCATCTAATTCTAAATTTTGCAGGGAATCTCTTGGGTCTACTATTTTTTTTGTATCAACTTTGTTTTGATCTGAATTGGTGGTAAACCCTATAGAGTGTTTACCCATACGCTTTTGAACGATATCCTCTAAACCTATAAAAGCTCCTCCACAAATAAATAATATTTGACTTGTATCAATTTGGATGCAGTCATGATACGGATGTTTTCTTCCACCTTGAGGTGGCACATTAGCAATTGTTCCCTCAAGCATTTTTAATAATGCTTGCTGTACTCCTTCACCAGAGACATCTCTAGTAATTGAAGGATTCTCGCTTTTTCTTGCAATTTTATCTATTTCATCAATATAAATAATTCCTTTTTGAGCTAGTTCTACATTCATTTCTGATTTCTGTAGAAGTCTTAAAAGTATGTTTTCGACATCTTCCCCAACATATCCAGCTTCTGTCAAAGTCGTTGCATCAGCTACTGCAAAAGGAACATCTAAAAACTCTGCTAAAGTTTGAGCCAATAATGTTTTTCCACTTCCAGTAGGGCCTATGAGTAAAATATTTGATTTTTGTAATTTAGTTGCTTGTGAATCAGTTGAATTGCTATTTTTACTGTCTTCTTTAACTTTCCAAGCTAATCGCTTGTAGTGATTGTATACGGCTACTGATAATATTTTTTTTGCAGATTCTTGTCCAACAACTTGATTATCTAGAAAACTTTTTATTTCTAATGGCTTAGGAATTGAGGTTAATTCTAAAGGAACAGATTTTTTTGGATTATCAGTTGTTAATTTCTTTTTTACTTGTGGAGAGTTGTTTGTGTTCGCTTGATTATCAAGTAGTTCTTCATCGAGAATCTCATTACAAAGGTCTATGCACTCATCACAGATATAAACCCCAGGACCAGCTATAAGCTTTCTTACTTGGTCTTGTGACTTCCCGCAAAATGAACATTTAAGATGGGCGTCGAATTTAGCCATCGATTATAAGTTTTTAAGGTGAAAGGTGTTAAATATTCCCTATTCACTAGGATTGCTCATAAATATCGATTCGTCATCATATTCTTAAAAAATCAGAACCCCTTGTCACTTTTTGATAACTTTATCAATTAATCCATAATCGACTGCTTCTGAGGGGGATAAAAAGTAATCTCTTTCTGTATCTTCATTAATTTTTTCTAAAGGTTGACCAGTATGTTCAGCTAAAAGTGAATTTAATGTTTTCTTGAGAAAAAGTATTTCTTTAGCTTGTATTTCAATCTCTACTGCTTGACCTTGTGCACCTCCTAGAGGTTGATGAATCATAATCCTAGAATTAGGTAAAGCCAATCTTTTCCCCTTTGCTCCTCCAGAAAGTAGAAATGCACCCATACTTGCCGCTACTCCAAAGCATATTGTTACTACATCAGGGGATATTTGTTGCATAGTATCGTATATGGCCATTCCCGCAGTTACTGAGCCTCCAGGAGAATTGATATATATTTGTATGTCTTTTTCGGGATCTTCCGCTTCAAGAAATAATAATTGAGCAACAAGTGAGTCAGATACTTGATCATTAATTCCAGTACCTAAAAAAATTATTCTCTCCCTCAATAGTCTTGAATATATATCAAAAGCTCTTTCTCCTCTACCTGATTGTTCTATAACAGTAGGAACAGCGGCAAAAGTTTTATTATTACTTTCGTAAGAACTTATTGAGCTTTGAATTAAATGTTTTTTTTCTGAGTTCACAAATTAGTATTTGACTTATAAATAATTTAAGGGGTTTTTGTTTAATTAGTAAGAAATTTCATAAATTATTTTTTTTCTTTTTTATTTGGAGTTTTTGTTGTTTTTGAAGTTTTTGTAGTTTTCGTCGTAGTTTTTGTCGCTTTTGTAGTTTTAGGGGTTTTGGTAGCTTTAGAAGTTTTTGTAGTTTTTTCTTTTACTTCAGAATTTTCTTCAAGCCAAATTATTAATTTTTCTTTGAGTAGATCGTTACTTACTACTTCTGTTAATTTTTTAATATCTATTTGTTTTGAAGATTGAGAGATTGCATTTTCATAATCTTTCATTTTTAAATCAATTTCATTTTTCTCCACTGCTATATTTTCTTTTTCAGCTAATGCTTTTAAAGCTAAATTTCTTTGAACATTTTTTTCAGCTTGAGGCCTTGTGGACTCTGCTAATGACTTAACTAATTCCGGAGTGAAAGTAGATTTTACATCAAGACCTTGTTGAGCAAATCTTTGAGCGGTTTGCTCAATATTATTCCTTACTTCTATATCAATCATAGATTTTGGAATTTCAGCAACCAATTCGTTTGTTAAGGCATCTAATAAAGCTTCAATTTTGATATCTTTTTGAGTTTTTTCAAAATTGTCTTTAAGTTGCTTTTCAATATCTTTCTTTAACTCTTTTAATGATTCTTTGTTGCCAGACTGTTTTGCAAAATCGTCATTAAGTTCAGGCAATTCTTTTTCCTTAAGATCCTTAAGATTTACTTCAAAAATTGCTTCTTTGCCTCTTGAATCCTCATGAGAATAATCATCAGGAAATTTAAGGTTAAGTGTTTTAGTATCACCAATTTTCATCTTCACGATTCCCTCAACGAAACCGGGAATCATTTTGTTCTTTTCTAACTCAAGATCCATTGATTCACTTGTTCCACCATCAATCTCTTTACCAGAATCTTTATATTTTCCTTTGAAACTAACTACAGCAATATCACCCAATTTTGCTGCTCTATTAGTAACTGGAATAATGTTTGCAAACTGATTTCTTGATTTTTCTAGCGCTTCATCTATTGACTTAGGATCAAACTTTGTCTTTGATATTTCAACACTTAGTCCTTTGGATTTTTTAAGTTTTAATTCTGGTGCAACATCAGTTTGAAGAGTAACCTTAAGTGATTTTTCAGGACTAAACTTTGCAAGTAAAGATTCAAATCCATCTACCAATTCTGGCTCACTTAGTGGCTCTATAGATTTTATTTTTAACGCTTCTTGCCATGATTTATCAATAATTTTTTCCAGAGCAGAAGCATGTAATTGTGTGATGCCAATTCTTTGGATTAAGACTTGTTTGGGAATCTTACCAAGTCTAAATCCCGGAATTTTAGCCGAACGACTGATAGAACTTATTGTTTCATTTACACACGTTTTGCATGTCTCAGATGGTATCTCTAATTCGAATGAAATTCTACTTTGAGGCAAAGGAGTTGTTTTGACTATTAGTGCATCTTTAGCCATGTTTTTCTAAGTTATTACTATGAGCCGAATCTTAATTATTTCACATTATGTGATTTCCTTGAAAGTTATTTTTTTGATAAAGTAAAAAAAATAGTCAATCTATTTATAAAAATCATTTTAAAGTGTGAGACAATCTCCGTATTTGCCTAATAGGCCATTAAAAGTTGCTGTTTTAGGTTCTTCAGGTGCTGTGGGATCTGAATTGCTAAAAATTCTTGAACAACGTGATTTCCCAATATCAGAATTGGTCTTGCTTTCATCAGAGCGATCAGAAGGAAAAAAAATTATTTGGAAAGATGAAGAATTAGTTACAAAAAAAACAACTAAGGAAGAATTTAAGAATCTTGATTTAGTTTTGGCTTCAGCTGGGGGAAGTATTTCAAAAAAATGGTTGTCTACCATTATTGATCAAAATGCTTTACTGATAGATAATTCAAGTGCTTTTAGATTAGATAAGAACGTTCCTCTTATAGTCCCTGAAGTTAATGCTAGTGAGGTACTTAATCATGATGGGGTAATAGCGAATCCAAACTGCACTACCATTTTGTTGACATTAGTTTTAGCTCCATTAAACAAACTTTCGACTATTCAAAGAGTTATTGTCTCGACATATCAATCTGTCAGTGGTGCAGGCCAACTGGCCATGGAGGAACTAAAACTTTTAACTGAACAATATCTTCAAGGAAATCCTCAAAAAAGTGAAGTTTTGCCATACTCTCTTGCTTTTAATTTGTTTTTACATAATTCCCCTATGCTTTCAAATAATTACTGTGAAGAAGAGATGAAAATGGTTAATGAGACAAAGAAAATATTAAATATTGCTGATTTAAAGCTCTCTGCTACATGTGTTCGAGTTCCAGTACTGAGAGCACATTCTGAATCGATCAATATTGAATTTGCCGATGTAGTTGAGCTTAAAGATGCTCTTGAAGAATTAAAAAAATCTTCTGGAATTGAAGTTATTGAGGATTACAAAAATAATAGATTTCCTATGCCAAATGACGTTATGGGAAAGGATAATGTTGCTGTTGGCAGGTTAAGAACTGATATAAGTCAGCCTCATGGATTAGAATTATGGTTATGTGGAGATCAAATAAGAAAAGGAGCAGCTCTGAATGCTGTTCAAATAGCTGAGTTATTAATTCCAAAAAAATGATTACAGACAAAACTGAGTTTAATAATCCACTGTTTGGAAGAATATTGACTGCAATGGTTACTCCATTCACTGAGAATGGAGATGTAGATTATGAACTAGCTATAAAACTTTCAAATTATCTTTTTGAGAACGGTTCCGACGGAATTGTGTTGTGTGGTACTACTGGAGAATCTCCGACTCTTTCATGGGCGGAACAGCACGATTTATTTGTTGCGGTAAAAGGATCTTTGGATGCAAGCTGTAAAGTAATAGTTGGCACTGGTAGCAATTGTACAAGCGAAGCTGTGGAAGCTACAAAAAAAGCTTACGACTCTGGTGCCGACGGTGCTTTGGTCGTTGTTCCTTATTACAATAAGCCGCCTCAAGAAGGTCTTTATAAACATTTCAGTTCTATTGCTAAATCTGCAAAGGATTTGCCTCTTATGCTCTACAACATTCCTGGCAGGACTGGATGCAATTTATTACCTGATACTGTGAAGAAACTTATGGATTTCTCAAATATTCTCAGTATTAAAGCTGCAAGCGGTAGAATAGAAGAAGTAACAGAACTAAGAGCTATTTGTGGCTCCCAACTCTCTGTATATAGTGGCGACGATTCATTGTTGCTTCCAATGTTATCTGTAGGTGCTGAAGGAGTAGTAAGTGTTGCAAGTCATTTAGTTGGATTGCAATTGAAAGAGATGATTCATTCTTTTCAAAATGGAAAGGTTTCCAATGCTCTTGCTATTCATGAAAAACTTCAGCCTCTTTTCAAAGCACTTTTTATGACTACTAATCCAATTCCAATTAAGGCTGCTTTGGAGCTATCGGGATGGGATGTAGGTAACCCTAGAAGTCCTTTGTCACCTTTAACCAATGACATGAAAAAGCAACTATCTTTTATCCTGAATTCCCTACAATAGGGATTATATTTAACTTGATAATTAAATTTAAATAAACCTTATTTGATTACAAGCAGGCCTTCATAAATTTCAAAATTATGCAATCAAGTACAAATTCAACTGTAATTAGATCTACTCAAGATTCATCTAGATCAAAAAGTAATACGCCAGCTCTACGAGTAATACCTCTTGGAGGACTACATGAAATAGGAAAAAACACTTGCGTTTTTGAATATGGTGATGAATTAATGCTTGTTGATGCTGGCCTAGCTTTTCCATCTGATGGTATGCATGGCGTAAATGTTGTTATGCCTGATACAACTTTTTTAAAAGAAAATCAAAGAAGAATAAAAGGAATGATTGTCACTCACGGGCATGAAGATCACATTGGAGGTATTTCTCATCATCTAAAGCATTTTAATATTCCCATTATTTATGGCCCAAGACTGGCAATGTCAATGCTTAGAGGAAAAATGGAGGAAGCAGGGGTATCTGATAGAACAACTATACAAACAGTAAATCCAAGAGATGTTGTAAAAGTAGGGCAACATTTTTCTGTTGAATTTATCCGAAATACCCATTCTATTTGCGATAGCTTTTCTTTAGCAGTTACAACACCAGTTGGCACAATTATTTTCACGGGAGATTTTAAGTTTGATCATATGCCAGTAGATGGAGAGCAATTTGATATTGAAAGAATGGTGCATTACGGAGAGAAGGGTGTTTTATGCATGTTCAGTGATTCTACTAATGCCGAAGTTCCAGGTTTTTGTCCTTCTGAGAAGACTATCTATCCTTCTTTAGAAAAACATATTGCAGAGGCAAAAGAACGAGTTATCCTTACCACTTTTGCTAGTTCTGTGCATAGAGTGACAATGATCTTAGAATTGGCCATGAAACATGGAAGAAAGGTCGGTTTGTTAGGCAGATCGATGATAAATGTTATTGCTAAGGCAAGAGATATTGGTTATATGAAATGCCCAGATGATTTGTTTGTTCCTATCAAGCAAATTAGAGATTTACCAGATAGGGAGACCTTATTATTAATGACGGGTAGTCAAGGAGAACCCTTAGCAGCATTAAGCAGAATCTCTCGTGGTGAACATCAACATGTTCGTCTTAAGACTACTGATACCGTAATATTTTCAGCCAGCCCAATTCCTGGCAATACTATTTCTGTTGTTAATACAATAGATAGATTAATGAAACTTGGAGCAAAGGTTGTTTATGGAAAGGGAGAGAATATTCATGTTTCTGGGCATGGTTTTCAAGAAGATCAAAAGTTAATGTTGGCACTCGCAAAACCTAAGTTTTTTGTTCCTGTTCATGGAGAACATAGAATGCTTGTTTGTCATGGGAAGAGTGCACAAACTATGGGGGTTCCGAAGGACAATATCTTAATTATTGAAAATGGAGATGTAGTTGAGTTAACACCTAATTCTATTCAAAAGGGTGATCCTGTAAAAGCTGGTGTTGAACTGCTTGATAACTCACGAAATGGGATAGTAGATGCTCGAGTATTAAAGGAAAGGCAGCAGTTGGCTGGGGATGGTGTAGTAACTGTTTTAGCTCCTATTAGTACAGATGGGAAGATGGTTGCGCCTCCTAGGGTTAATTTAAGAGGAGTTGTTACTACTGCAGAGCCAAGAAAAATGTCTATGTGGACAGAACGAGAAATAAGCTGGGTCTTAGAAAATAGATGGAAACAATTATCCAGACAAACTGGGCCGAATAATTTTGAGGTAGATTGGATTGGTGTACAAAGAGAAATTGAAAATGGTTTATCGAGAAGAATGAGAAGAGAATTACAAGTTGAACCGCTTATTTTGTGTTTAGTTCAACCTGCTCCAAGTGGAACTCGTGCTTACATTCCAAAGATTACCGAAGAGCAAAATTTCTCCAATAGAAATAGAAATAATAATAATTTCCATAAGAAATCAAACAATAATCATTCTAATAGTTCAAATAACCCACAAAATACCCAAAAAAGTCCAAAAGTTTCACAGAATCCATCAGCTGTGACTGCTACAGAAAATTCATTTGAAGGTAGAACAAGAAGAAGAAGATCTGCTATAACATCTTAACTTTTTTCAAAATTTATATAGTTTTTATCCCAAACAATTTTTAAAAACTCTTGCAGATTAATTTGACCTTTATTTTTTTCATAAATTGAAGTTGCTAATTTTGTAAGATTTTTAGAACTACATTGCTTTGTATATATTTCTTTTAAAAATCTATTTAAAATTGTGCACCTCGCTTCAATACACATACTATTTAGGAGATTCCTATCGATCCCTTTAATATTTTTACAATATAAATAGGCTAGTTCACTAAGATCATTACGTTCATTATTGTATTTACTCATTTTTTGGGAAAAATTATTTATCCTTTCAGAACAACCAGGATAGATGATTTCTAAGGTAGGAATAATTTTTTTTCTTACTAAATTTCTTTTTAATTTAAGATCTGAATTTGTAGGATCTTCCCAGACTGGGATCTTCATATCATTGCAAAATTGTTTTGTATCTTCCCTACTAAAAATTAATATTGGTCTTATTAAATAAATTTGATTTTCTATTAATCTTTTACTCTCAATATTACTCAGACCTGCAAAATTGCTTCCTCTAGATAAATTGAGGATAAAAGTTTCTGCATTATCACTACTCGTATGACCAGTTAACAAATAAATATTATGTTTTTGTTGGTTTTTATTTAATAAAGTTTTGGCTCTTTCACATAATTTTTTATATCTCCATTCTCGTGCTTTTTCTTCTGAAGAAATACTTTCTTTATTTGCTTGATCAAAAGAGAATGAAATATTTTTATCTTCGCAATAATTTTTTAATTCAAGAGCATATATTGATGATTTTTCGTGCCATTGATGATCACCATGCCAAACACTAATAGACCAATTATGTAGTTTTTTTAGGTCATTAATTAGGGTTAATAAGGCCATTGAGTCTTGACCCCCCGAAACACTTATTAAAATATCGGATCCTTTGGGAATTAATATTTTTTTGGTAAGAATCTCCTTATGAAGCTGATGATGCCATGATGACCAATTTTTCTGACTTAATTTTTTATCAGTCATTTTGTGTTGCTCAGATAATATTTTTTAAAAAATGCACTGTTTTACTAAAACAATGTCACAATCGGGTAATAAATTCATTAAGTAAATGAGTCTGATTAATCTTTTGCCACAAAAAATCAAAGAAGAGTTAAGAAGCAAATCCTTACTCTTCAGGAATTCAAGGCTTTTTCGAAAAATCAGTCCCAACTCTTGCAGCTACCTATGCTATTCATCAAGAATTTAAGAAACAATCTCTGAATATACCAATCATGAGTGCCTCTGGATTAAGCCAAGTAACTTGTCCACTTGCAATATCCTCTGGAGCCTCAGCGGTTGGCGTTGGATCTGTAGTTAATAAATTAGATGATTTAATATCGATGATTGCCGTTGTAAGGGGCTTAAAAGAATCTTTGAAAAATTCAATAATTGGAGAAAAAATTTCTTAGTATAGTAATAACTTTTTGCTACTAGGTTGATGAACAACTATAAGCTTCAAGCTCCTTACGAACCAAATGGAGATCAACCAGAAGCTATAAAAAAATTAGTTAAAGGTGTAAATACTGGTAAAGAGTTTCAGACTCTTTTAGGAGCTACTGGAACTGGTAAAACATTTACTATTGCGAATGTAATTCAACAAACAGGAAGACCAGCACTTGTATTAGCCCACAACAAAACTCTAGCTGCACAACTATGTAATGAATTAAGGGAATTTTTTCCAAAAAATGCTGTTGAGTACTTCATTTCTTACTACGATTATTATCAACCTGAAGCTTATGTACCTGTAAGTGATACTTACATAGCCAAAACTGCTTCAATTAATGAAGAAATAGATATGCTTAGGCATTCTGCAACACGCTCATTATTTGAAAGAAAAGATGTAATTGTTGTAGCCTCAATAAGTTGTATTTATGGTCTTGGTATACCGAGTGAGTATTTAAAAGCTGCAGTTAAATTTGAAGTGGGAAAATCAATAAATCTACGTTCTTCTTTGAGGTCTCTCGTTGAAAATCAATATACTAGAAATGATATTGAAATTACTAGAGGTAGATTCAGAATTAAAGGTGATGTTTTAGAAATTGGTCCAGCTTATGAAGATAGATTAATAAGAATTGAGTTATTTGGTGATGAAGTCGAGGCTATTAGATATGTTGACCCTACTACAGGAGAAATACTTGAAAGTTTGGAACAAGTTAGCGTTTACCCAGCGAAGCATTTTGTGACTCCAAAAGAAAGACTTGAGAGTGCAATAAGTGCAATTAAAAGTGAATTAAAAACTCAACTCGATAAATTTACATACGAAGGAAAATTATTAGAGGCTCAACGTCTAGAACAACGTACAAAATATGATTTAGAAATGCTTAAAGAGGTTGGTTATTGTAATGGAGTTGAGAATTATGCTCGTCACTTATCAGGTAGGGAAGAAGGTTCACCGCCAGAATGCTTAATAGATTACTTTCCCAAAGATTGGTTGTTGGTAGTTGATGAGAGTCATGTAACATGTCCTCAACTTCATGCGATGTACAACGGTGATCAATCTAGAAAAAAAGTTTTAATAGATCATGGTTTTAGATTGCCAAGTGCTGCAGATAATAGACCTTTAAAATGTGAAGAGTTTTGGGAAAAGTCAAAACAGACATTATTTATAAGCGCAACCCCCGGTCAATGGGAATTAGATCAATGTGATGGCGAATTTATTGAGCAAGTTATAAGACCAACTGGGGTATTAGACCCGGTAATTGATGTAAGACCTAGTGAAGGTCAAATAGAAGATCTGTTATCTGAAATAAGAATTCGGGCTCAAAAGAATCAAAGAGTCCTTGTGACAACACTTACTAAGAGAATGGCTGAAGATCTAACTGATTTTTTATCTGAAAATAAAGTAAGAGTTAGATATTTGCATTCCGAAATCCATTCAATTGAAAGAATTGAAATTATTCAAGACCTTAGAATGGGCGAATATGATGTTTTGGTAGGAGTTAATTTATTAAGAGAGGGACTAGATCTTCCAGAAGTATCCTTAGTCGCTATTTTAGATGCTGATAAAGAAGGTTTTCTGAGGGCAGAAAGGTCATTGATTCAAACAATAGGAAGAGCTGCCAGACATGTTGAAGGTGTTGCCTTGCTTTATGCAGATAACTTAACAGATTCAATGAAAAGAGCAATATCTGAAACTGAAAGAAGAAGAACTATTCAAAAAAAATATAATCAAGTCAATGGTATTACTCCAAAACCTGCAGGCAAAAAAATTGAAAATTCAATATTATCTTTTCTAGAACTTTCCAGAAAACTAGATTCTGGTGGTTTATCTAAAGATTTAATAAATATAGTTAATAACAAAACTGACGCAATTCTCAGTTCCAGTGATAATCAATGTTTGCTCGAAGAATTACCTGACTTAATTGAAAAGTTAGAAATTAAAATGAAAGACGCTGCAAAAGAGTTGAATTTTGAAGAAGCAGCAAATTTGAGGGATAGAATCAAAAAATTAAGACAAAAATTGGCAAGAAATAATTAAAAAGAACTTATTTTTCTAATTCGAAATGATTATGAATTGCATAAACTGCTTTGTCACAATCTTTTTCTAAGACAATACATGAAGTCCTAATTTCACTGGTTGCAATCATTTCAATATTTATATTTTGATCAGCCAATGCTCTAAATATTTTTCCAGCGGTCCCAACCTTAAATGCCATTCCCGCCCCTACAGTACTTACTTTTGCTATGGCAGGGCCATCTTCAATGTATGATCCGGGTAATTTTTTTGTTAAGGCCTCAAAAACTAAGTTAGCTTTTTCTCTATCTTGTTTATTCATTGTAAGACTAATATCCTTAGTTTTTAAAGAGGAAATTCTTTCAGACTGAACAATAGTATCGATAAGTAAATTATTTTCAGCTAATGCTAAACATATCGATGCTGCCACACCTGGACGATCAGGCAGTTTTCTAAAGCTTACCTGAACTTGGTTTTTATCTAGTGCAATTCCTCTTACTTCAGGTTGATCTTGTTTTTCATTGATTGGATTAACAAATATTTGTGTATCGGATAATTTAAATTTCTCAGCAACAAATCTAATAGCTTTTGGTATATTATTGATTTCAATTACACAGCTGACTTTAATTTCACTAGTAGCTATTAACCTCACATTTATATTCGCTTGAGATAAAGTATCAAATAAATCAGCTGAAACACTAGGTCTACCCATAATGCCTGCTCCTTGAATACTTAATTTAGTCATGTTTGTTTTTAAGTTATATTCTCCTCCTAATTGACTAGTTATAAGTTCACATTGTTCTGCAGTCTTTTTAACTTCTAATTCACTAACAGTAAATGTAATATCGTTTTTATTTCCATCATTTGTCGCTTGTATTATTAAATCTACACTAATACTTGCTTCTGAAAGTTTTTCAAATATTTGTGCAGCTATCCCAGGCCTATCAGGAATATTTGAGAGACTGAACACTGCTTGGTTTTCTAATACTTCAAGACTATTGACTGTTTTTGTTAATTCTAAGCTTCCTCTTTTTAGCGCGAGAGGTTGGATTTGACTTTCTAGGAGAGTCCCACTTGAGTCACTTTGGCTTGATTTTACACACAATTTAATTCCATAATTGCGAGCAATTTCTACTGCTCTTGGATGCAGAACTGAAGCACCGACACTTGCAAGTTCAAGCATTTCCTCGCAGCTAATTTCATCTAAGAGTTTTGCATTAGGAACAATTCTTGGATCAGTAGTAAGAACCCCAGGAACGTCTGTATAAATTTCGCACGTCTCTGCTCCTAAAGCTGTTGATAAAGCTACTGCGGAAGTATCTGAACCACCTCTACCCAAAGTTGTAATTTCCATTGAACCCGTATGGCTTAATGTTGTTCCTTGAAATCCAGCCACTACAACTACAAAACCCTGATTTATATAATTTTGGATTCTTTCTGTTTTAATATCCAGAATTCTCGCTTTCCCATGAATTGATTCAGTAATAATTCCAACTTGGCTACCGGTCATTGAAATTGCAGGTATTCCGAATTCGTTTAATGCCATTGCAAGAAGAGCCATGGTTACTTGTTCTCCGGTTGAGAGAAGCATATCCAATTCTCTTCGATTAGGATTTTTACTAATTGATTCCGCTAAACAATTTAAATCATCTGTAGTGTGCCCCATTGCAGAGACAACCACGACAATTTCATTTCCTGCTTCTTTACTTTGACAGATGTTACTTGCAATATTTTTAATTTTTTTAATATCACCTACAGAAGTACCGCCAAATTTTTTTACTAGTAATGCCATATTTAAATCATAATCTAAATTCTTAAACTTATAATTTGGTTAACTTAAATTAATTAATTTCTCTGTAAAAACATTTATAGGATTATTACCTTGTTTTAGTAATGATTCAATATCTAATAAGTTACTCATTAAATTAATTAAATATTCTTGAGATAGATTTTTGACTTTTCTTCGAATAAAAAAAATTCTTTTAGGATTAGAAATGCCTGCAAGATTACAAATCTTTTCTGCATTATCGTTACCTGAATTAACTGCTAATTTTATAATGGTATGAATTCTTATTTGACTAATTAAACCCGCATTTAGTCTTAAAGCAGGTTCTCCTTTCTGTAAGTAATAATTTATTTCTATTAGGCTTTCATTAATATTTTTTTGTAAGAGAAGATCAATGATTTTGAAAATATTGGATTGATGATCACTAAATATTTTTTTTACATCAATACTTTTAAGAAAAAGTTTTGAATTCGAATCACTTGATACTGCAGAAAGGTATGTTTTTGCTTTGGCTAATTCATTTATTAGTTTAAAGCTATCATTCCCAACTGAATCAATTATTAATTCAGCTGCATTTTTATCAATTTTGATATTCATTTCATTTGCAGCATCTTCTAAAAATCTTTTTTGTCCCTCATAGTCCCAGATTTCTGGTAAAGAAAATGACTTTTCTTTAGCTAAATTATTTTTGATAAGTTTTTGTAAAAATTTAGTACTCTTTAGTCTTGAGTCTGGTTTTTTTGTATTTTGTAGAATGAAATAAGTATTTTGAGGTATATTGTCATGAATTTTTTCAAATTTAGTTCTTAGATCCTCATTTTTGGCAGTAAAAATTGGATTATTTTTTAATGTAACTATTCTGTATCCATCTCCAAAAGGAGGTGTAAGAACCTCATCAAAAGCTTTCTTGACTTGCTCATCATCATCTCCATTTAAATTTGTTACGTTTATTTCTTTCCATTCTTTGGATACTTCCTTTTCAATTAATTTTTGAATAAATGTATTTTGAGCATTTAAATCATTACCCCATAATATTTGTATTGGCATAATAGCTCATTAAAAAACATATATTAACTATGATTACTTCTAACACATATTAAAATTAATGGTAATAGATCATCCAATTTTTTTGGAAAGCATCAGATTCATAAGATCTCATTTATTAGCCAACGATCTAAATTATTTGGAAAAAAAAGTGTTAGAGAGATTAGTCCATACTTCAGGAGATTTTTCAGTTCAAAATCTTGTTAATTTTAGTGAAGGTGCTTGCGAAAAAGGGCTTCAGGCACTTAAAAATGGTGCTCCGATTTTAACTGATACTGATATGGCTGCAGCGGCAATAAAATCCATGGCAGAAAATACCACTAGGAATAAAGTATTCACCGCTAGAATGTGGTTTGTAAAAAATAATCATACAAACTTAACTAAAACTGCATATGGCTTAAGTGAAGGTTGGAAGGAGTTATCTGCTAAGAATTCTGGAAGCAAATCACCTATTGTAGTTATTGGCAGTTCGCCTACAGCGTTAACTTATTTAATTGATATTTTAGAGAATGCAAAAGATTTACCTAGTTTAATTATTGGAATGCCTGTTGGATTTATTGGAGTAGAGAAAAGCAAAAACAAATTAATTTCTACCGATCTTCCCAGAATTGTTTTGAATTCAACTAGAGGAGGTGCTGCCATGGCAGCTGCTGCGGTTAACGCTTTATTGAGGGAAACTATTTAAAAAGTATTTATTTTATAAAAATGTCAAAAATCTACTTAATATCATAATTTAATTTGTTATTTTTTTCTAAAGAATTTAAAACTGATTTTGCTTTTTCTATAACTTCTTTTGGAACTCCTGCTAATTTAGCTGCCTCAATACCATAGCTTTTGTTTGAGCCTCCTTTAACAATCCTGTGGCTAAAAATTAGCTGATCGTTATTTTGTTCTACTAAAACTTGAAAATTTTGTATATTCGTATTTGAATTTTTTAAATAATTAAGCTCATGATAGTGCGTAGCAAAAATAGTATTACATTTAATTTTTTTTGCAAGATATTCACTTACTGACCAAGCTATTGAAAGTCCATCAAAAGTAGATGTACCTCTGCCTATCTCATCAAGTAAAACTAGTGAGCTAGAAGTTGCCTGATTTAGAATTGAAGCAGTTTCAGACATTTCTACCATAAATGTTGATTGTCCGGATGATTGATCATCAACTGCCCCAATTCTTGTGAAAATCCTATCTGCAATCTTGATTTCAGCATTATTCGCAGGAACAAAGCTACCGACTTGTGTGAGAATTTGAATTAAACCAAGTTGTCTTATAAAGCAACTTTTTCCGCTTGCATTGGGACCGGTTAATATAATTAATTTTTGATTATCCCCGAAAGAGATATCGTTTGCTACAAACTTTTTATCACTTAACAATTGCTCTACAATTGGATTTCTTCCTGAGATAATTTTTGTACTATTTTTTGTCATTGAATCATCTATTGGTATTAATGAAGGTTTTATAAAATTGTTTTCTACTGCAGTAATTGATAAACCAAGCAGTGCATCAAGAGATGCTATGGATTTTGCGATTGATCTTATTTGTTTTGTTTTTTCAGCAACTATATTTCTTAATTCGCAGAAAATTTCATATTCTTTTGATGAAGCTCTACTTTTTATTTGGAAAATCTTATTTTCTTTATTTTTAATTTCTGAAGTGATATACCTTTCTTCATTAGTAAGTGTTTGCCTTTTGATCCAATGTTGTGGAGCTAAATTAACTTTTGACTTATTTATAGAAATGTAATAACCAAAATTTTTATGAAATTGAATTTTGAGGTTTGAAATTTTGCTAATTTTCCTTTCTTTTAATTCCTCTTTATTTAGCCACTCAGAGTAATCATCTATTAAATTTCGTAAACCATCTAATATATTGTCAACACCATCGTGAATCATGCCTCCTTCACTAATATTTAGAGGAGGATTCTCTATTAGTTTAAAACTTATAGTATCAGCTATTTTTAAGAGTCCTTCATCAATATTTTTTAATTGATCAGTCCAATCTGGGAGATCATATTTAAATAATTCAATTATGGATTTAAGTCTAGGCAATTTTTTTAAACCTTCAGCTATTGCAATTAAGTCTCTGGGACTTGCATGACCTGCACAAGCTCTACCTGCAAGTCTTTCTAAATCCCCCATTGCTCTAAGTAAATTTTGAGTATCTGTACGTAATTTTTTAGATTCAATAAAGTTTGTAATTATATTTTGTCTTTTATAAATTTCATTAACGTTTAATAGTGGTGAATCTATCCACCTTCTTAAACACCTTGCACCCATGCAAGTATAAGTTCTATCAATACTCCATAGTAGCGAACCTACATAATTGTTTTCTCGTTGTGTATTTTTGATTTCTAAGTTTTTTTGAGTTTGATAATCAATAATTAATTTGTTGTGACCATATTGGATTTGTGGAAAGTCTAATGAGATTTTTAATGAAGAATTTTTATCTACATTTGAAGGATTAATTTTTTCTAAATAATTTAATAAACCTCCAAGTGATCTAGTTGCATTTTTTAAATTTTTAAGTCCTATTCCCTCTAGGTTTGCAATTTGGAAATAATTTTTTATTAGATAATTTGCTTCATTAATTCCAAAATTAGTCTCTTTAGAAACAGTATATGTAATTTGCCTATTTCCTTTAATTAATAAATTTCTTACTGCATTGCTTCCTACAATGATTTCTGAAGAATCTAATTTACTAATTTCATCAAATAGTTTTGACAGAGATTGACCCTCTAAAGTTATTAATTCTCCTGTGCTTACATCAGCCTTTGATATACCCCATTCATAAGATTCATCTATGTTTTCTTCTGATAAGTAAATAGCAGTAATCCAATTATTTTTCTTTGCTATTAACATCCCCTCTTCAATTACTGTTCCAGGAGTAATTATTCTTGTTATTCCTCTTTTAATTGGAGTCCCATAATTTCCAGAACTTTTTTCTAATTGATCGCATATAACCACAGAGTAATTTTTTTTAATTAAATCAGCACAGTATCTCTCCATTGCATGATGCGGAACCCCTGCCATAGGGATCTTGCCAATCTCTTTGCCAGCATCTTTACTGGTAAGCGTTATTTCTAAAAGGTTAGATATTAATACAGCGTCCTCAAAAAAACATTCAAAAAAATCTCCTAATCTATAAAGTAATAACCTATCTTTATTTTCTTCTTTTAGAGTTACATAATGCTTCATTACAGGAGTTAATTTCAGTTTTGAAACTTTTTTATAGCTGTAAGATTCTTCATTGATGCAAACATTTTTGTTATTTGAAATTAAATCAGTCTTGAATTGATTTATTAAATTAGTTGAATTTTTTCTTTTTCTGGGTCTTTTTTGCGATTCTCTTTTTAAATCTTCTAAAGATAAATCTTCTGTAATTTTTGTTATTTCTTTTTGCTCATTATTATCATTACCAATCGCAAATAAATTCTTTTGAATTATCGTATCTTCTTGCATACTTTTTTAATTCCTAAATAGATATTAGGTAGATTTTTTTTTTTTGCATTTAAAGTGGCTAAAGTATGTAAATTTTCTCTAAAAATTATCATTTTCATGAGATTATAGTATTTATAATATTTAAAATTTAAGACTGAATTATGCAGGCTGTTAACTTTTTCTTTGTAAATGCTCTATTATTTGCTTCTTTAATTGCGGTAGTTGGAGTACCCGTTTTATATGTGACTCAACCTTCTACTGAGGAAGGACAGAGAGAAAGTAGGAGAAAAATTTATTCTATTGCCGCTGTTTGGGTTGTTTTGGTTTTTGTTACAGGGATAGTTTCTTCATTAGTTTGAACTTAATACCTTTTCGTGAGAGTCTATTAATACATCTAAGTAAAGTTTAATGGCTATTTTTGAGGGCTCTTTTACAAATGCCTCTAATTTAAAAATTGGAATTGTAATAGCAAGATTTAATGATTTAATTACAAATAAAATTCTATCTGGTTGTCTTGATTGTTTAAAAAGACATGGTTTAGATACTTCTGAATTAAGTAATCAAGTAGATATAGTTTGGGTTCCTGGCTCATTCGAATTACCAATCGCAGCTAAAACTATCATGAAAAAAAAGAGGTATGACGTTGTAATTGCTCTTGGGGCTGTGATCCGTGGTGAAACTTCCCACTATGATGTAGTTATATCTGAGGCCAGCAAAGGTATTTCGCAAGTTTCAAATGAAAATAATGTTCCAATTATTTTTGGAGTTTTAACTACTGATACTATGCAGCAGGCTTTAGAAAGAGCAGGGATTAAAAATAATCTTGGTTGGAATTATGCTTTACAAGCAATTGAGATGGGATCCTTAATTAAAAATTTAAATTAATTGAAAAAATTTAATTATTTTAATCATTGATCCCTTATTTGAGATAAAATAAAGAAGTTATGCGGATGTAGCTCAGTGGTAGAGCATCTCCTTGCCAAGGAGAATGTCGAGAGTTCGAATCTCTTCATCCGCTTTTAATCTTTGTATCTTTTAAGATTTTCCTAATAAAAATTTTGTAATGACAAGAGTAATTTCTATTGAGGATTTAAAAGAATTATTTACTAAACCTTATGGTACTGATGCACCAACGAAACAAAAATGGGCTGAATTTTATAATGAGAATGTTATTTTTATAGACCCAACTCAGGAAACAGAGGGTTTAGATTCTTATGTTAAAGCTCAAGAAAAGCTAGTTAAAAGATGTGATGATGTTTTTTTAGAAACTCATGCAATTTCCATAACTGGGGATTGTGGATTTGTTGAATGGACAATGGGTTTAAAAATTATGAATAAAGAATTTATTTATCCTGGAACTACTCGTTTATTATTTGGTGAAAATGGATTAATCAAAGAGCATAGAGATTACTTTGATTTTTGCGGACCAACTTTTGGACCAGTTCCTATTTTAGGACCTTTTATAAGATGGCTTTATAGTAAATTTGTATCTTGATTTTGTTTCTCTAGAAACAAAGTGCTTTATATTTCACGAATCAATAAATTTTGAGAAGTTACTTCTTTAAAATCCAATTGTGAATAAAACAATTTTTTATTTGTTGTCATTAAATATAATTTCTTTGTATTTTTAATTTTTTTAGAAGATAAAAGATTTTTTACGATTAATGTGCCATAACCTTTGCCTTGGTGATTTTGATCAATAACAATATCCCAAAGCACTCCGCGGTAAATTCCATCGGTTAAAGCTCTACCAAAACCAACTATTTCTTTACCAACCCAAAGACTTATTACAACATCACTGTTAGCAAGACATTTTTTTAATTCTTTTATTGTTCTATTTTTTGCCCAGAAAGTATTCGTATCTAGCAATTTTTGTAGCTTAATTAATCCATGTGTTGGTTTAAGATTAGGACCTAATCCAAAAACCCGTAACCCTAAAGCTCCTTTGGTATGTTTGATTAGAGATATTTCTTTCATTTATTAAAAAGATTTTTGAAAAGTGATGTCAGCTAGGTTATTTTTGTGACTTCAATCTAAATACCTTAATCGATCATTTCTATAAAATAAAGAGATAATAGTTTTCTTAATTCTGTTGTAACGCACTAATTTATAATGTTTGTAATAAGATAAATTTTTTAAGGACTTTGACTTATGCTAAAACTTTTGTTGGGAGATCCGAATACACGAAAGTTGAAGCGCTATCAACCAATAGTGGAAGAGATAAATTTTTTAGAAGAAGAAATTTCTCAATTGACTGATGATGAGTTGAGAAAAGAAACTCAAAATCTCAAATCAAATATTTCAGTAGAATTAGATTCGAAAAAGCAAAAAGAACTCCTAGAAGAATTTCTTCCTAAAGCCTTTGCAATTGTAAGAGAAGCTAGTAAACGTGTTCTTGATATGAGACATTTTGATGTTCAGTTGATTGGCGGGATGGTTCTAAATGAGTGTCAAATTGCAGAGATGAAGACTGGAGAGGGAAAAACTCTTGTCGCAACATTACCTTGTTTTTTAAATGCTCTCACGGGAAAAGGTGTTCACGTTGTTACTGTAAATGATTATTTAGCTAGAAGGGATGCAGAGTGGATGGGACAAGTTCATCGTTTTTTAGGTTTATCCGTTGGTTTGATTCAGCAAGATATGAATCCACTTGAGAGAAAGAAAAATTATTATTGTGATATAACTTACGCCACAAATTCAGAATTAGGATTTGACTATTTAAGAGATAATATGGCTACTGATATTAGTGAGGTAGTTCAAAGAAAATTTAATTACTGCGTAATTGATGAGGTTGATTCAATATTAATTGATGAAGCAAGAACGCCTTTAATCATTTCTGGCCAAGTTGAAAGACCACAAGAAAAATATCAAAAAGCTGCAGAATTATCTCTGGCATTAGTCAAAGCAAAAGAATTAAGTAAAGATGGTATTGATCCAGAAGGGGATTATGAAGTTGATGAAAAACAGAGAAGTTGTATATTGACTGATCAGGGTTTTGCAAAATGTGAAGAGTATTTGGGAGTGAATGATTTATATAATCCTCAAGATCCTTGGGCGCATTATATAACTAACGCTTTAAAAGCCAAAGAATTATTTATTAAAGATGTAAATTATATTATTAAGAACGAAGAGGCTGTAATAGTGGATGAATTTACTGGTAGGGTAATGCCGGGTAGGCGTTGGAGCGATGGACAACATCAGGCAATAGAAGCAAAAGAGAGTCTTAAAATTCAACCTGAAACTCAAACATTAGCATCCATAACTTATCAGAATTTTTTCCTTTTATATCCAGGTTTAGCAGGAATGACGGGAACTGCAAAAACTGAAGAGGTTGAATTTGAAAAAACTTACAAATTGGAATCAACAGTTATACCGACAAATCAAATAAGAAAGAGACAAGATTGGTCTGATCAAGTTTTTAAGACAGAAATTGGTAAATGGAAAGCCGTTGCCAAAGAGACTGCACAAATTCATAGAGAAGGTAGACCTGTTTTAGTCGGTACTACAAGTGTTGAAAAAAGTGAATTACTAAGTTCACTCTTATCTGCCGAAAAAATTCCACATAATTTGTTAAATGCTAAGCCAGAGAATGTCGAACGTGAGGCGGAAATTGTTGCTCAGGCAGGAAGAGCAGGTGCTGTTACTATTGCGACTAATATGGCTGGAAGGGGAACAGATATAATTCTTGGCGGTAATAGTGACTACATGGCTAGACTTAAATTAAAAGAAATTTTAATTCCTTTGTTAGTCAAGCCTGATAATGACCACAAGCCACCAATACCTAAACAAAGAAATTCCAAATCTAAGGGTGGTTTTTCTACAAAATCAGGTTCAAATTTGAAAAAGAACATTTCAAATTCTTCAAAAAGTCTTTTCCCTTGTAAATTAGATGAAGTAATTGAAAAGAAACTCTCTTTTTTATCTGATGAGCTTGTTAAAAATTGGGGAGATAAACAACTTTCTGTCTTGGAGCTAGATGACAGGATAGCTACAGCTGCAGAAAAAGCACCAACCGATGATAACTTGATAAAGCTTTTGAGAGAATCTTTGTCTGATGTAAAAAAAGAATATGAAAAAGTTTTGATTCATGAAGAAGAAAAAGTAAGAGAAGCTGGCGGTTTACATGTAATTGGTACTGAGAGACATGAATCAAGAAGAGTGGATAATCAACTGAGAGGAAGAGCAGGAAGACAAGGCGATCTTGGAAGTACAAGATTCTTTTTATCTTTAGATGATAATTTATTAAGGATTTTTGGAGGTGATAGAGTAGCAAATTTAATGAATGCTTTTAGGGTAGATGAAGATATGCCTATTGAGTCAGGAATGCTTACAAGGTCTCTTGAAAGTGCTCAAAAGAAAGTTGAAACTTACTATTACGATATTAGAAAACAAGTTTTTGAATACGACGAGGTAATGAACAATCAAAGAAAAGCAGTTTATGGTGAAAGACTAAGAGTATTGAAAGGCATTGATTTAAAGAGACAAGTAATAGGATATGGAGAAAGGACAATGATTGAAATTGTAGATGCTTATATTAATCCTGATCTTCCCCCTGAAGAATGGAATATTGATCAATTAATTTCTAAAGTCAAAGAATTTATATATCTATTAGATGATCTTAAACCTGATGATATTAATTTACTGTCAATAGAAGAATTAAAAAACTATCTTCAAGAGCAGCTGCGAATAGCTTATGATTTAAAGGAATCACAAATAGAAAAGATTCGTCCAGGATTAATGAGAGAAGCTGAAAGATTTTTCATTTTGCAGCAAATCGATAATTTATGGCGAGAACATCTTCAATCCATGGATTCCTTGAGGGAATCAGTCGGATTGAGGGGTTATGGTCAAAAAGATCCATTAATCGAATATAAAAACGAAGGATATGATATGTTCCTCGAAATGATGACTAACATGAGACGAAATGTGATCTATTCAATGTTTATGTTTCAACCTAAAACTGAAGTTAATGAAAAAAATTAAATTAATATTTAATCATCCCCAAGAAATTCTAAAATTTCTTTGTCTTTAAGATTTTGAGAAGCACCGAGTTTAGAAATATCAATAGATTCTGAGCTAGCTATACATTGTAGAGTTTTTTGTAATTTAAGAATTTCATTTTCAAGAGAGTCTATCCTATCCATTAAATTTTTTATCACATTAGCTTCTGCATCTGGTAAGGCTGAGTGAGCTAATGGATTTACTTTGACACCACTTTGATGCACTACCCTGCCAGGAACTCCGACCACAGTACTGTTCCCCTCTACATTTCGAACAACTACTGAGCCAGCACCAATACGGGTATTAGATCCTACCGTGATGGATCCAAGTACTTTTGCGCCAGCTCCAACTACAACATTTTCCATTAAGGTAGGGTGTCTTTTGCCGTGGCTTTTACCAGTACCCCCTAATGTCACTCCCTGATAAAGCAAACAGTTATTTCCTATCTCAGCGGTTTCACCAATTACAACTCCCATTCCGTGGTCTATGAAAACTCTTTTACCAATTTTTGCCCCAGGATGGATTTCAATACCTGTTGTTAGCCTATTAATATGACTGAGTAAGCGGGGAATCAAAGGAACCTTTAATTGCCATAATTTATGAGTAAACCTATGTATAACTATTGATTGAAAGCCAGGGTAGCAAAGAAATATCTCTATTATTCCTCTTGCGGCGGGATCTCTCTCTCTGATTATTTCTATATCTGATTTAAAAGTTTTCAATATCATGGTTTAATTAATAACTCCTATTTCTTTTTTTAATTGATTTATTGTTTCGATACTTAAATAATTTTTAGCACATATTATTTGAGGTAATCTCATCAACTGAGAACGATTTTTTAATAATGTATTTTCTACAACTGATAAACTAGGTCCATCACACACTATATGGTTCGAAGCCTTTAAAAGTGAAAGTAATCTACTGTTATTGTCTGAGATTGCCGTCATAAGCATTAATTCACTACCACGCATGCTATGTATAATGACTTCTGCTGCTCTCAATAAACCAGGACTTATGCTAACAATACCTACACAACTTCCAGCATTTAATTCCTTGAGAATTTTTAATTCCTTTTGAAAGTCGCTCAAGTCAACTGCAATAGCGCGAACTCCATGATGCTTAGCAACTTTTTCTAGAGGCTGTAAAAAATATCTGCTTGTGACAATCGTACCATTATTTGAATTACTTAAAACTTTTTCTAATTCTTCCATAGGAACAACTTCTACTGGCACATTAACTGTTGTCGAAAGGTCTTCTGCTATTAACATAGAAGCCCCAATATCTTCTCTAGGAGTACTGACTATGATTCTTGATCCGCACTTAATACGCCAATCAATTTCATTATTCAATATCTCTCTCGTCTCTTGTAAAGTGAATCCATGACTTATTAAGTTGTCAATAACCGTCTTTGCTTCTTGATCAGGAACTTTCCTGATTTTATCTTTTGAGTAAAGTGATTTCGTAAATTCTCTTTTGGTAAGATTATCCCTTACATAGATACCTGATCCAGCTATTGCTTCAACAACCCCATCTATTTCTAGTTGTCTGTAAACTTTGCTTATAGTATTACGATGGAGTCCAGTCTGCATTGCAAGTTGTCTCGTACTGGGAAGCCTATGTCCTGGAGGAAAATGTCTTGCCGCAATTGCGAAACAAATTTGATTATTTAGTTGAGTAGATGCTGGGATATCACTGTCTTGTTGAATATGGAATCTCACTTTAAAAAAGTCCTGGTTAATTTACTTTTTGATATAGTGACACTTTAACATTCGGCATATTTTTTGATAATAATTTATCAACCATCATCTTTTTTAATAAGAGGAGTTTTGCGAGGGCTTAAAAACATAATCATGTTTCTCCCTTCTCTTTTTGGTTTTTGCTGAACTTCTGATTGCTCTTCTAAATCATTAGCCATTTTCAAAAGAAGTGTCTCCGCTAAATTTGAGTGTTGAATTTCTCTTCCCCTAAACATTACAGTGCATTTTACCTTATCTCCCGATTTAAGAAATTTAGTAGCTTGACCAATCCGAACATCATAATCATGCTTGTCAATTTTATATCTCATTTTTACTTCTTTAACTTCTGTTTGATGAGATTTTTTCCTTGCTTCTTTAGCTTTCTTTTCTTGTTCAAATTTATATTTACCGTAGTCCATGATTCTACAAACAGGAGGATTTGCTTTTTCGCTCACTAAAACTAAATCAAGTTCTCTTTGGGATGCTATTTCTAATGCTTTTAATCTATCTATGACGCCTAGTTGTTTTCCATCTGAATCAACGACTCTCAATTGAGGGTATTTTATTCTTTCATTTATATTTGGTAGCTCTCTAACTGGAGCTTTTCTGTCGAAGCGTGGGCGTGGGGGCATTCAGTTAATTAAATAAATTGATTGAGTGATGAACAAATCTATTTTTATAAAGTTAGCTTAAAAAAGACTCTATTTTAATTATTGCATCTTTTAGCAGGTTTTTGTTATTAAGCCAAAGAGGATTATTTTTATTACGAAACCAAGTTTTTTGCCTTTTGGCAAATTGGATTGTTTTTGTCGAAGTTAACTCAATTGCTTTGTCAATTGTTGAACGGTTATTTAAAACATCCCTAGCTTCTCGATAACCAATAGTTTCTAAGATTGGCAAATCAAATCCGTATTTAGAGATAAGGTATTTTGTCTCCTCAATAATTCCAGATAAAAACATATTTTTTGTTCTTTGAAAAATTCTTTCTTTTAAATTATCTCTATCTAATCCAAGCTCTAGGATTTTCCAGTTAGGCGGTTTTTGAACTTTCAGAGTTGACAAAGGTTTACCTGTTACATAAAAGACTTCTAAAGCTCTTATTGTTCTAATCTGGTCAGCAAAATTGATTTTTTTTGTTGTTAATGGATCACAATTTTTTAAAAGTTCCCAACATTTTTCCTGACCAAGTTCTTCTAATTGCCTTCTGAAATTATTTTGAGGAGGGACATTAGGTACAAAAAATCCTTTTGTTATTGAGTTCATATACAACCCACTTCCTCCAACAAGAAAAGGTAAATTATCTTGTTTAATTTCTCTTTTAATAGATTCTTGAGCAATTTCTTGAAATTGTTTTACATTAATTGGATTGATTGGTTCTTCAATATCTATTAAAAAATGTTTTATTTTTTTTTGTTGGATTTTAGATGGCTTGGCTGTTCCAATATCCATGGACTTATAAATTTGCCTTGAATCAATATTGTGTATATGAGTTTTAAAATATTCTGCAATTTCAATAGCTAATTCTGTTTTGCCACTTGCAGTAGGCCCAATTAAAATTATTACATGAGGTAGATACGAAGACATATGAATTTCTGAAGAAAAAAATATTAGCTATATAATTAAAGTGATTAAATTTTTCATTGACTTCGAGCCTTTATCTTATTGCGGTGGTAAGTTTAATGAAAGACCTTTTAAAAATAACATTTTAAAAGTCTAATATTTTTTTTTATATTAAATGAGTGAGGACAAAAGATCTAATAAAATCTCAAATGATTATGGCGCAGAACAGATACAGGTTTTAGAGGGGTTAGAACCAGTTCGTAAACGTCCTGGGATGTATATAGGTTCAACAGGACCTAGGGGTTTACACCATTTAGTATATGAGGTAGTTGATAACTCGGTTGATGAAGCACTTGCAGGACATTGTGATCACATAGAAATAGTTCTTCGAGCAGATGGTTCTGCTTTAATTTCTGATAATGGAAGAGGTATTCCAACAGATATTCATCCAAGAACAGGGAAAAGTGCATTAGAAACTGTACTAACTGTACTTCATGCAGGAGGTAAATTTGGTAGTGGTGGTTATAAAGTTTCAGGGGGTTTGCATGGAGTAGGAATATCTGTAGTTAATGCTCTAAGCGAATGGGTTAATGTGACTGTTTATAGGGATGGAAGCGAATTTAATCAAAGATTTGAAAAAGGTGTATCAAAGGGTCAATTAGAAACTAAAAAGCAGACTGGCAAAACATTTAAGAAAGGAACAACTATTTGCTTTAAACCCGACAAAACGATTTTTTCTGGAGGAATTGAATTTGAATATGCTCTGCTTTCATCAAGATTAAGGGAGCTAGCTTATCTTAATGGCGGAGTAAAAATTGTTTTTAGAGATGAAAGAAATCAATTATCAGATGGTTCGTTTAAAGAAGAAATTTACTTGTATCAAGGAGGTATTAAAGAATATGTTGAATACATGAATGCTGAAAAAGACTCTATTCATCCTGAAATAATTTATGTTGACTCACAGAAAGAAAATGTATATGTAGAAGCCGCTTTGCAATGGTGTTCAGATGTATATTCAGATAATATTTTAGGATTTGCAAATAATATTAGAACTATTGATGGAGGAACTCATATTGAAGGGCTAAAAACAGTTCTGACAAGAACTTTCAATAATCTTGCAAAAAAGAGAGGCAAAAGAAAAGATATTGAAAAAAATTTAGCTGGCGAAAATATTAGAGAGGGTTTGACTGTTGTTTTATCAGTAAAAGTTCCAGATCCCGAATTTGAGGGGCAAACAAAAACAAAATTAGGAAATACTGAAGTACGGGGAATTGTGGATTCTCTCATTGGGGAGGCTCTCACAAAATATATGGAATTCAATCCTGGCATTTTGGATTTGATTCTTGAAAAAGCAATTCAATCATTTAATGCAGCGGAAGCTGCGAGAAGAGCTAGAGAACTAGTAAGAAGAAAAAGTGTTTTAGAAAGTTCTACATTACCCGGCAAATTAGCAGATTGTAGTTCTAGAGATCCCTCAGAATCGGAAATTTACATAGTTGAAGGAGATTCAGCTGGTGGCTCCGCAAAACAAGGACGAGATAGAAATTTTCAGGCTATTTTGCCTCTCAGGGGTAAAATTCTTAATATTGAAAAAACTGATGATACTAAAATATATAAAAATACAGAAATACAGTCATTAATAACAGCTCTAGGATTAGGTATAAAAGGAGAGGAGTTCGACGAAAGCTCTTTGAGATATCATCGAGTTGTAATTATGACGGATGCTGATGTTGACGGTGCTCATATAAGAACTTTATTGCTGACATTTTTTTACAGATACCAAAGAGAACTTGTTGAGAAAGGTTTTATATATATTGCATGTCCCCCTCTTTATAAAGTTGAAAGAGGTAAGAAGCATAATTACTGTTATAACGAGAATCAATTAAAGGATACAATTCAAGGTTTTGGAGAAAATGCAAATTATAATATCCAAAGATTTAAGGGATTAGGAGAGATGATGCCAAAACAATTATGGGATACAACTATGAATCCTCAAACGAGGATGATGAAAAGGGTTGAAATCGAAGATGCACTTGAAGCTGACAGAATATTCAATATATTAATGGGAGATAAAGTTGCACCAAGAAGAGAATTTATTGAAACTCATAGTAGCAACTTAGATATGGCAACTTTAGACATATGATTAATAATGTTCTCAAGAATTTTTGTTTAATTACTTTTGCATTAATTGCTCCAATTACATTACCTGCTGGTGGGATTCAAAAAAGTTTAAATCAAAATAAGTTTCCACATATTACTAATGAAATTATATTGTGTGCTAATACATCTCTTTACTCTTGTCCTGAAATTTATGCTAAGGAATTATTAGTTCTCGATGTAGGCACAACCTTATCCGTATTACGTAATTGGAAAGTCAGCAAAAATGAAAATTGGGTTAGGGTTGAATTAGCTTCTAACAAACTTTTAGATGATCCTAATAAGATTTTAAAAGGCTGGATAAAAATGTAAATTTTGGATTTTAGTTCAATAAGTATAATTTTAATTTGCAGTACTTTTGGATTAATACTGAGAATATTCATACAAAATAATTTTAAAAAAAGTATAGGTTTTGATATTCAAAATACCTCAATAGTAAATTTTTTATCATCTTTTTTATTAGGAATTTTAGTAGCTTTAAATTTTATTAATAACGAAATATTAGTGTTATTTTATAGTGGTTTTTTGGGATGTTTTAGTACATTTTCTTCCTTTATATATCAACTATTTAACTTATTTATAAAGAGAAAATTCTTAAGATTATTTTTCCACTATATTGAAGTGATAATTTTTTCATTTCTTTTCTTTTATTTAGGATATTTACTTATTCAGTTTTTTTAAAGTGAAAATAAATAATTTTATTTACATTCTTTTAGCTGCTTACTTAGCTACTTTTTTAAGAATAACTATAAATAATAATTTTTTTATTTCAATAATTGGATCATTTTTAGTGGGTTTTTTTATCAGTAGAAGATTGAATGATTCAACAAAAAAAATTTTATTTAGTGGTTTTTTTTCTTGCTTTACATCCTTTAGCGGATTTATATATTTTATGTATACAATTTTAAACCAAGGGGATTGGATTAAATTTATAATTTTTTTTAATTTAATCATTATCGTAAATTTTTTCACGATGGTTTTCGGGTTCTGGATAAGTAGAAAAATTACTTAGATTTCATATAATGATGTTGTTACTTTGATAAGGGATTATATTTATGAATGAAAATAATCTTGAAACAGTTTCGTCATTATCTTCAAATTTAAGTACAAGAGAAAATATTACTATTCAACTTGAGGAATTGCTCATTGCGGGAAATTATGATGAGGCAAAGTTACTTTTAGAGCCTTCTCAACCTGTCGATATCGCAGATGCTATTGGAAGTCTTCCACAAATATTGCAGGCATTAGCATTTCGATTATTAAAGAAAAATGAAGCAATTGAGGTTTATGAATATTTAGATCCAGTAGTTCAGCAAACTTTATTAGAAAGACTGCGTTCAGGAGAGGTTTTAGAAATCGTTGAAAAAATGTCTCCTGATGATAGGGTTCAACTTTTTGATGAATTACCTGCAAAAGTTGTACGAAAATTTTTGTCTGCTCTTAGTCCTGGTGAAAGGAAAGTAACAGCTGAATTACTTGGATATGAGCCTGAGACTGCAGGAAGATTAATGACAACTGAATTTATAGACCTTAAAGAGATGCAAACTGCAGCTGATGCTCTTTCTATAGTGAGAAAAAGAGCCCCATTTACTGAAACTATTTATAGCTTATATGTTACTGATAAAGAAAGACATTTAACTGGTATTCTCTCTTTAAGAGACCTTGTAACTGCTGATCCCTCTAAACCAATTGGTGAAGTCATGACTAGAGACGTAGTTAATATCTCTACTAATACGAATCAAGAAGAGGTTGCTAGAGCAATACAAAGATATGATTTTTTAGCACTACCAGTCGTTGATAAAGAAAAAAGACTTGTTGGGATAGTAACTGTTGATGATTTAATTGATGTTATAGAACAAGAAGCAACAAGAGATATTTACGCAGCGGGGGCAGTACAACCTGGAGATGAAGATGACTATTTCCAAAGTAGTTTGTTTACGATTGCTCGAAGAAGAATTTTATGGTTATTAATTTTGGTTTTGGCAAATGGTTTAACGACAAGGGTTATAGCTATGAATGATCAAATATTAAAAGAAATAGTCTTATTAGCTGCATTTATTCCACTACTTATTGGTACTGGGGGAAATGTTGGTGCTCAAAGTTCAACGGTTGTTATTAGAGGTTTAAGTACTCAAAAATTGAAGTCTCTGGGTGCTATTAAGGCAGTAGTCAAGGAGGCTATTACAGGTGCTCTCTTAGGTGTTTTCATGATGCTTGTAGTATTTCCTTTCGCTTGGTGGCAAGGAGAAGGGCCTTTAATCGCCTCAGCGGTGGGAATAAGTTTAATATTCATAACAACTTTAGCTGCTACAACAGGAGCGATTCTCCCTCTGTTGTTCGACAGAATGAAATTGGATCCAGCCTTAATGTCCTCTCCTTTCATTACAACCGTTACTGATATTGCTGGTGTATTTATTTATCTCAGTACAGCAAAATGGCTATTAAACTCATCATTGACCTAAAACCACTAGGTATTTATTCTCATTTTTGTAAAAATGTGGATTTTTTTGTTTAACTTTACATTTCTTAATGGTATTGTTTACAAAACATCATTCAACTTTCATGTCTTCTGAAACAATAGGTGAAAATAAACTTACTTCAATCGCAAGTATAAAAAGTAGTAACGATGTTGATCTTGTTCGATCATATTTAAGGGATATCGGAAGAGTTCCATTACTATCTCATGAGCAAGAAATAACTCTAGGTAGACAAGTTCAAGAGTACATGGAGGTAGAAAGAACAGAATTGGAAATTATTGAATTAACAGGAGATAAGCCCAGTATTGATGAATTATCAACCAAACTAAATTTATCTTCCTCCATAATAAAAAAAAGATTGAGAGCTGGGCAGAGGGCTAAAGAAAGAATGGTTGCAGCGAATTTAAGATTGGTAGTAAGCGTTGCAAAAAAATATACAAAAAGAAATATGGAACTTTTAGATTTAATTCAGGAGGGAACTATAGGTTTGGTGAGAGGAGTTGAAAAATTTGATCCAGCCAGAGGTTACAAGTTTTCAACATATGCATATTGGTGGATTAGACAAGGTATTACAAGAGCAATAGCTGAAAAAAGTCGGGCGATAAGGCTTCCAATTCACATAACTGAAATGTTGAATAAGTTAAAAAAAGGTCAAAGAGAGCTCAGCCAAGAAATGTCTAGGACTCCAACTGTAAGTGAACTTGCAAAATACGTAGAGCTTCCCGAAGATGATGTTAAAGATTTGATGTGCAAAGCTGGGCAGCCAGTTAGTCTGGAAACCAAAGTTGGTGATGGTGAAGATACTGTCTTATTAGATTTACTGGCAGGTGGCGAGGATTTGCCGGATGAACAAATAGAGATGGATTGTATGAGAGGTGATTTGCATTCCCTTTTACATCAATTGCCTGATCTGCAATGTAGAGTTTTGAGAATGAGATACGGAATGGATGGTGATGAGCCAATGTCTCTTACTGGTATAGGAAGAGTTCTAGGGATAAGTAGAGATCGAGTAAGAAACCTAGAAAGAGATGGATTAAGAGGCTTGAGAAGACTAAGTGATAATGTAGAAGCTTATTTTGTTTCTTGAATAAATTCATTTATTAATTTATTTGTTTTCTCAGGTTCTTCATCATGAGGGCAATGACCAGCGCCTTCAATAATATCTAATCTTTTGATATTCCTGAATTGTTTCTTCCACTCTCTTGCTTCAGTTAAAGATTCCCAAGGATCTTCCTCACCCCATATCAATTGAATTGGAGCATCAACTTTATGGAAAAGGTCAGTAGCAAGATAGTCATCAAATAAGTTAATAAAACCGCGAAAAGCTTCTTTAGAATTTTTCCTTTGGGAGGGCTGATAAAGTATTTCAATCAATTCTTTATCGATATTTTTTCCTGAAGGGTAAGCTTGCTCAAGTATTTTCTTTATAACTTTTGGATTAGCGGCTCTTGTAAAAAGTGTATTACTAATTGCTCTTTGTCTGACAATCGTTTTAAGGACGGGTCTCAATAGATTCATTAAGATATCACTTTTTTTTAAACGTTTGTCATCCATAGTTCTTTGTGCACAATCAATCAAAATGATGCCTTTACAATTATCTTTAAGGATTTCAGCGGCTTTCAAAGCAATAACACCACCAATTGAATTTCCCACCAAGTAAACAGGAGATTTTATTACCTCTGCACAAAATGTTGATATTTGATTACCCCATAAGTCAAACGAATATTTAACGGAGTTTTCTTTTTCAGGTTCGTAATTTAATAAAGCACTAGGCTGACTACTTTCTCCAAATCCTAATAAGTCAATTGCGTAGCAGTTAGAAAATTTACCAAGGAAATCTTGATTATGTCTCCAGTGGTTTTTTGATGCCCCAAATCCATGAACTAATAAAATTTTAATATTTTTTTCAGAAGTAGATATTTTGGATAAAGACCAAGAAATTTCCCAATTTTTCCACTTCCAAGTTTTAGATTTATTTAGAGACACTATGAATATGCTTTTAATTAAACTTTAATTCAAAAAAAAATTATTCGTTTTTAATAAATTATTCTTAGTTAAGAAAAAGCGTTCATTTTATGAAAAAGAAAAAGGTTATATGTATTGGAGAGGCTTTAATAGACAGAATCAGAAATAAGTCAAATCAGGGTTTTACAGATTTTTTGGGTGGTGCGCCGGCTAATGTTGCTTGTGCCTTGAGAAAATTGAAAATTGATTCAACATTTATTGGAAGTTTGGGTAATGATGATTATGGAAAAAAATTTATTTCGCAATTTGATCAATTGGGAGTTAATTTAGATTTCTTGCAATTAAAAAATGATTCATCTACTCGTGTGGTTAATGTAGATAGAGATCAATTTGGAGATCGTTTTTTTTCAGGCTTTGAGGAAAGTTCTCATGCATGCTATGCAGATGAAGTCCTTAGCAAGAAATGTATAGAAAAAGAAATTTTAAATTTGGAAAAATCTTTTCTAGAAATAAAATATTTGGTTACAGGAACGAACTTATTATCATCTCCAATATCAGCGGAGACTATTTTTTTTCTTATTGAACAGGCTAATAAATTTGAAGTCAAAATAGTTATTGATTTGAATTGGAGAGAGGTCTTTTGGGATCTTTCAAGTTTCTCATCAGAAATCAGCAAATCCGCGAGGTTTAATTTAATCAAGAATTTTTTAAATCATGCAAATGTTTTAAAGCTTGCGAAAGAAGAAGCAACTTTGTTTTTTGAGGATGAAAATCCCTTGCTAATATCTCAACGACTGTCTAATAGACCAGATGTAATAATAACTGATGGAAAAAATCCTGTTGAATGGTGCATCAACGGAATTCAGGGAACAACCGAAACTCCTACTTCACAAAAAATTGTTGATACAACTGGCGCAGGCGATGCTTTTCTAGCTGGCTTTATTTCAAAATTAATTTCTTCTGGCTATCCAACAAATGATTTAGAGATAGAAGATTGCATAAAGTTCGCAGGTGTTTGTGGATTATTAACTTGTCTTGGTGAAGGCGCCATCGAGCAACAGCCATACTATGAGAAAGTTAATAAATTTTTGGGATCTCTAATTTCGTAGTTTCTTCCATAATTTTTTGCGTAATTAATTTCTATTTTCCAGAAATTATCAATAACTGTCTCAATTAATTCTGGCCATTCAATAACTAAAATGGCTTGTTTTTGTATTGCCTCTTCTTCTTCTGAAAAAAAAACTTCTTTTGCTGAAGAAATATTTTCTAACCTGTATAAATCAAGGTGAATTAACGGAATTCTTCCTGAATTGTAGTGATGCGATAAAGCAAATGTAGGGCTTGTAATGTCCTCAGAAATTGACAAGCCTTTAGCAATCCCTTGAACAAATGAAGTTTTCCCAGCTCCAATTGGACCCTGTAATAAAACAATTGATTGTGGATTTAATTTGTGTGAGAGTTTTTCCCCCAAATTTAAAGTCTCTTTTAAATTTTCAACAAACACAATATTACTTAAAAATCATCTATAGTTTAATAGGAAAAATATTTACAAGATATGGTTATCGCAAATTCAGTTAAAACCTCTTCACCCAATTACGTAATTGCTGACATCTCCCTTTCGGATTTTGGCCGCAAAGAAATTAAAATTGCCGAAACCGAAATGCCAGGACTAATGGCACTTAGAGATAAATATCAATCTGAAAAGCCACTAAAAGGTGCAAAAATAGCTGGCAGTCTTCATATGACTATTCAGACAGCGGTCTTGATAGAAACACTTGTTGATCTTGGTGCAGAAGTGAAATGGGCTTCATGTAATATCTTTTCAACTCAAGATCATGCGGCTGCAGCTATCGCAGATCAAGGAATTTCTGTATACGCAAAAAAAGGTGAGACTCTTGATGAATATTGGCAATATACGCACTATATCCTTGATTGGGGTTCAGACTCTCCAAATATGATTCTTGATGATGGGGGGGATGCAACTGGCTTGTTGATACTCGGTAGTAAAGCAGAAAAAGATTTATCTGTTTTGGATAATCCCAGTAATGAAGAAGAAATTGCCTTATTTAATTCTATTAAGTCTAAGTTAGAAAATGATAGTGAATTCTATTCTAGAATTAAGAGTAATATCATTGGAGTTACTGAAGAAACTACTACAGGAGTTGCAAGACTTTATCAACTGCAAAAGCAAAATGCTTTACCTTTCCCTGCTATCAATGTTAATGATTCAGTAACTAAGAGCAAATTTGATAATTTGTATGGCTGCCGCGAATCTTTAGTGGATAGCATAAAGCGTGCAACTGATGTAATGATTGCTGGGAAGGTGGCTTTAGTAATGGGTTTTGGGGATGTAGGTAAGGGCTCGGCCCAGTCATTACGTGGACTTGGTGCAATTGTAAAAGTTGCTGAAGTTGATCCAATTTGTGCTCTTCAAGCAGCAATGGAAGGATTTAGCGTAGTTACGCTAGATGATGTTGTGAAAGATATAGATATCTTTGTTACTGCTACTGGCAACTATCAAGTAATCACAAATGAAAATCTTCTCAAGATGAAGGATGAGGCCATAGTTTGTAATATTGGACATTTCGATAATGAAATTGATGTAGCTTCATTAAAAAATTATCAATGGGAAAATATTAAGCCGCAAGTTGATCACATAACACTACCCAGTGGAAATAAAATCATACTTTTAGCAGAAGGTAGATTAGTCAATTTAGGCTGTGCTACTGGCCACCCAAGCTTTGTTATGAGTAATTCTTTTACTAATCAAGTATTAGCTCAAATCGAACTTTTCAATAAGTCAGAGCAATATTCGAAAGAGGTTTATGTTTTACCAAAACACCTAGATGAAATGGTGGCTAGATTACACTTAGATAAAATAGGTGCGAAATTAACAAAATTAACCAAAGAACAGGCTGATTATATTAATGTCTCTGTTGATGGGCCTTATAAACCTGAACTTTACAGATACTAAGATTGAGTTTAATTTTTGAAAATTTTCTAACTTCAATACCCGATTACATCAGTTTGGCTGTTGAAAAAAACTCAACATTAGCTTACCTTACTATTTGTCTGGCTATGTTTTTAGAAAATATAATCCCCCCAATCCCCTCTGAAATAATAATGCCATTGGGTGGTTTTTTGGTTTATCAACAAAAATTAAATTTTTATATTTTAGTATTTTGGGGATTATTAGGAACTATTTTAGGATCATTGCCTTGGTATTATTTAGGTAAATTAGTCAATGAAAAAAGACTTTCAAGTTTTCTAGATAAAAAAGGAAAATATCTGGGTATTTCTTCTAATGATCTAAATAAAAGTAAAAGGTGGTTTGATAAATATGGGGTTTCTTTAGTTTTTTGGGGTCGATTAGTACCAGGCATAAGAACTTTAATTTCAGTACCCGCTGGCATAGAACTTATGCCATTAAGAAAATTTTTGCTTTGGACTACATTAGGTAGTTTAATATGGGTAGCACTTCTGACTTATTCAGGGTATTTGTTTGGTGAAAACTATTTAATCATTGAAGCTTACTTAGATAAAATCAAATATGTTGTAAAGCCAATTTTAATTTTAATTTTCTTATATTTTTTCATGAAAATACTTATTAGATTTTTGAAAAAAAATAGAGCTTAGAAAGGAATTTCACTTGAGTTATTGCTGTTGGAATATTGGTTATTATCAGACTCTTTTCGTGAGCTTAGTAAGTTTAATCTATCTACCCTAACAACTGGTTTATATCTATCTTCTCCAGTGTTTTTATCTTTCCAACTATCAATTTTAAAGCTTCCTGTAATTCCAATTAATGATCCTTTTTTCACATAATCTGCGGCTATTTGTGCTTGTTTGCCCCATATTTCTAAATTAAACCAATCTGGTTCTTCATCTCTACTTCTTCTGTTAACTGCAATTGTGAAATTCGCCACGATTCTGCCTGATTCAAAATATCTGACATCTGGTTCTCGTCCTGCTCTGCCAACAAGGTTAATGGTGTTAATTTCCATAATTTTTTTTTTTTATAATACTCATATTTTCAGTTTCTGCTCAAAGTTTTACGTGCTATTCATAACTAAACGTCAGAATTCTGAGAGCTTATCAAAAAATAGATATATTATTTAAAAAAAGAAATTCTTATTGTGATTTTTAACAGATTAAAATTTTCTCGAGATATTGGCATAGATTTGGGAACGGCCAATACTCTTATACATGTATCAGGAAAAGGCGTTGTTTTACAGGAGCCTTCTGTTGTAGCTATGGATTTAGAAGAAGGGATTCCATTAGCTGTTGGTAAAGAAGCAAAGTTAATGCTTGGAAGGACCCCGGGAAATATAAGAGCCGTAAGACCACTTAGAGATGGGGTTATCGCAGATTTTGATGCCGCAGAACAAATGATAAAAACATTTATTCAAAAATGTAATGAAGGCAAGGGGATTGTAGCTCCAAGGATAGTGATTGGAATTCCAAGTGGAGTTACTAGTGTTGAGCGAAGAGCAGTAAGAGAAGCTGGATTAGCGGGAGCTAGAGAAGTTCATTTGATAGATGAACCTGTCGCAGCAGCAATAGGAGCATCATTACCAGTAACTGATCCAATTGGAACAATGATTGTTGATATTGGTGGAGGCACTACTGAGGTTGCAGTATTAAGTTTAGGAGGAACTGTTTTGAGTGAATCTGTTCGAATAGCAGGCGATGAGATAAATGAGTCAATTGCGCTCTATCTTAAAAAAGTTCACAATTTAGTTGTTGGAGAGAGAACTGCAGAAGATATCAAGATTAAAATTGGATCTGCATTTCCAGATGATGATTTTGATAAAACTACTTTAGAGGTTAGAGGTTTACATCTTTTATCTGGTCTACCTAGGTCCGTCACTTTGACTTCAGGAGAAATCAGAGAAGCTATGGCTGAAACACTTAGCAAAATAGTGGAAGCTGTAAAAAGAACTTTAGAGCGAACCCCTCCTGAACTTGCTGCAGACATAGTTGATAGGGGGATTATGCTTGCAGGTGGTGGAGCTTTAGTGAGAGGCATTAATGATTTATTGAGCGATGAAACAGGAATTTTTACTCACATAGCAGAAAACCCACTACTTTGCGTAGTGAATGGTTGTGGAGAGGTGTTGGATGATTTTAAAAAACTCAAAAGAGTTGTTGATACGCCAGAATTTATAAGGAATGCCATAAGAGATTAATGTTATGTTAGGTAGCCGACGAATTTCTACTAGTCGTTGGTGGCATAAAAAGAAAAATTGGCTATTTTTTGTAATTTTTTTATTTTTGGTTTTCGTAAGAATATCAAAAGGAGCTTTTTATAAAGATTTTTATTATTTCATTTCAAAACCTTTTTGGCCTGGTCAATTTCAAAAAGAAATTGTTCTTGAGAGTATTGATCAAGAATATTTAATAAAGTTAAATCTTCTTACAAAAGATAATTTAAGATTGCGACAAATCTTGTCTCTTCAAGAATCATCAAATGATGAACATATTTCAGCTGCAGTTATTTCGCGAAAAACAGGTAGTTGGTGGAGACAAATCATTTTAAACAAAGGTTCTAAGGATGGAGTAGAAATTGGCAATATTGTGATTGGTCCGGGTGGGTTATTAGGGAGAGTAAAGAATACTTCTTTATTCACTTCATCGGTAACTTTGATAACTTCTCCAGAAAGTAAGTTAGGCGTTTGGGTGGATAGAATTCAAATCAATGGATTATTAGTCGGTTTAGGAGATGATTATCCTAGCCTAATACTTTATTCAAAAGATGCCGATATTAAAGTCGGAGATTTTGTATCATCATCTCCTGCTAGTACCTTATTACCTCCAAATATCCCTATTGGTATTGTCCAATCTATAAATGAGACATTGAAATCAAAAAAAACGGCAAAAATTTTACTTTTAGCAAAACCTCATGTAATTGATTGGGTACAAATTTTGAAAGTAAATATTGAATGAATAAATTTATAAAAAAAAAATTATCTATAATAAGCTTTATTTTTATCCCGATTATTTTTTTGTGGCACCCTAATTGGCTTGGATTTTTAGGTGTTCAGCCATATTGGCCATTATTTTGGTTATTGCCTTGGTCAATGATTTATGGATCAATCAATGGATTAATTTTTGGTTTGTTTTTAGGACTCATATTAGATTCTCTAACTTTAAATGAAAGTTTTACTCAAATACCAGGCTTAATTTTTTGTGGGTTTTTGTTTGGGAGAATTAAATTACATAGTGATATTTTGTTGGGACATTTTAGGTATGGTTTAATTTGTTCTTTTGGAAGTTTTTTATGTGGGACTTTTTATTTTTTACAAATTTTGTCTAGAAATTTTTCAGATAGTAGTTCTTTAATTTTGATACCCACTATTAGAAATATCTTAGCGGAAGTTTTTTTAACCGGTTTTTTTGCTCCTTTTATTTGCTCCCAACTTTTAAGGATGTTTAAATTTTCAAGAAGAAAAATACAGTAATTAATCCTGCCAAGGGTTAAATGCTTGAAAAAATTTATATATATTTTCAATTCATCTAAAATTTTTGTAAACCTTATGAATATCTCTTTGAGGGTTCGTAATGTTATATTTTTAATTGTTAGAATAAATATTCAATGCAATAGTTCTTTGCTTTGAAATATCGAGAAATCTTTTTTTAACTATGTCAAAAGCAAGAATTTTAGTTGTTGATGATGAACCAGCAGTTTTGAAGGTTTTAGTTACTAGGCTTCAACTAGCAGGGTATCAAGTGTATTCAGCCACTAACGGCGAAGAAGCTCTTGAGTCTTTTCATAGGGATTCCCCAGATTTGATAGTTCTTGATGTTATGCTTCCAAAAATGGATGGCTTTGCTGTTTGTAGAAGAATTAGAGCTGAATCAGTAGTTCCAATAATATTCTTGACAGCTCTAGAGGCTATTTCAGAGAGAGTTGCAGGTTTGGATTTAGGTGCTGATGATTACCTATCTAAACCATTTAGCCCAAAAGAGTTAGAAGCTAGGATAGCTACTATTTTGAGAAGAATGGGTCCAACTGTATCGGTTACGGAAACTAAAGAAGTTCCTTCAGGCAAAGGAGTTATGAAATTTGGAAGTTTAGTTGTTGATACTAATCGCAGGCAAGTTTCAAGAGCAGGAGATAGAATAAGCTTAACTTATACTGAATTCAGCCTCCTAGAATTATTGTTTGACGAGCCTGGAAAGGTTGTCCCGAGAGCAGAAATTTTAGAACAGCTTTGGGGTTATCCTCCTCGTAGAGCAGCGGACTTAAGAGTTGTAGATGTATATGTAGCTAGATTAAGAGGTAAATTAGAACCAGATCCAAGAAATCCAGAGTTAATATTAACTGTTAGAGGAATTGGATACGCATCTCAGAGAGTTGGTGAAACAGCAACATCTTTGGCAAGTTGAGCCATAGTCTGATAATTTTATTAAATAAAACAAATATATTAAAATAAATTTTGTCTGAAATAAAAGAAGCGCGCTTACAAAAAGCTAATTCTCTCATTAGTAAAGGATTTGCTTCTTACGCACAGAGTTTTAGGGTTTCAAATACTACAAAATTTCTTATTCAAAAATTTGATTATTTAGAAAATGGTCAAGAGGAAGACTTCAGTGTTTCTATCGCTGGAAGAGTGATGGCAAAAAGGGTAATGGGTAAAATTGCCTTTTATACAATAAGCGATCAAGATGGTCAGATTCAGCTTTATCTCGAAAAAAAGATTATTAACTTAAATTTAGAAAAACAAAAATCACTTTCTTTTGAAGATATCAAGGAAATAGTAGATATTGGTGATTGGATAGGCGTCTATGGAACTATAAAAAAAACAAATAAAGGTGAGCTTTCTATTAAAGTAGAAAAGTGGGAAATGTTATCCAAATCATTACAACCTCTGCCAGATAAATGGCATGGATTGACTGATATTGAAAAAAGATATAGACAACGATATTTAGATTTAATAGTGAATCCGCACTCCAAAAATGTATTTAAAACAAGAGCAAAATGTATAAGTTTTATAAGAAAATGGTTAGATAATAGAAATTTTTTAGAGATAGAGACTCCAATTCTCCAATCTGAAGCTGGTGGTGCTGAAGCAAGACCATTTATAACTCATCACAATACATTAGATATTCCACTGTATCTAAGAATAGCTACAGAATTACATTTAAAAAGAATGGTTGTTGGAGGATTTGAGAAAGTATATGAATTGGGAAGAATCTTCCGTAATGAGGGGACAAGTACAAGGCATAATCCAGAATTCACCTCAGTTGAAATTTATCAAGCTTTTTCTGACTATATCGATATGATGAATTTAACTGAAGAATTAATCAAGGATATTGTAGCTGATGCATGTGGGTCTTTAAATATTAATTATCAAAACAAAGAAATTGATTTTTCTAAACCTTGGACAAGAATATCCATGAAAGATATTGTCAAAAAATATACAGGGATTGATTTTGATTCTTTCAGTGGAGATTTTCAAGCAGCAAAACAAGCCGTTAAAAGTATAAATGTTGATTTCTCTGATAAAGTCAATAGTATAGGAAGACTTTTAAATGAGGTCTTTGAGCAAAAAGTAGAATCAAAACTTATAGAACCCACTTTTGTTATCGATTATCCTGTTGAAATTTCTCCTTTAGCTAGGCCTCATCTTGATAATAAAGAAATGGTTCAGAGATTCGAATTATTCATTGTTGGTCGTGAGCTAGCAAATGCGTTTAGTGAGTTGATAGATCCAGTAGACCAAAGAGAAAGAATGCAACTACAGCAATCTCTTAGAGATGAAGGAGATCTTGAGGCTCACTGTATAGATGAAGATTTCTTGAATGCTTTAGAGATTGGCATGCCTCCCACTGGAGGATTAGGAATAGGTATTGATAGGCTTATTATGTTAATTACTAATAGCGCATCAATTAGAGATGTAATCCCTTTCCCTTTGTTAAAACCAGAAATAACTTCAAAAAAAAATGAAAAATTACCCTTGAATGAAGTAAAATAGATAAATTAATCCAATACGAAATTTTTTAAATGAGTGGTGAACGTGTTGGTTTCCGTTTCAAACACGCGGATGCAGTAGTAAAAAGGAATCCTCAGGGCCGATCAAGAAGAGGATGGGTTATTGAACCAGTAGAGCAAACTACAAGTAGAGGAACAAAAATGCCTGCATATAAAATTCGCTGGAGAGACAGCGAGAGGCCTGAAACAGTCTTACAGCATATGTTAATTGCAGATCCAGATCCTTCCCCACCTCCAAGTTCAGTAACTTTAGATTCTTAGTTGCAATAATTTTGCATAATAATTTTATCTTTTTAGGGCAGAGTTGATTTCTTTTTTTATACTTTTTTGTTTTTCATCTTGGCGTTTGTCATGTAATTTTTTCCCTTTGCCGACTCCAATAGTTAGTTTTATCCATGAGCCTTTTAAATAAAGAGATAATGGAACAATAGTCATTCCTTTTTTTTCAGTATTAGATTTCATTTTTATTATTTCTTTTTTATGTAGTAGCAACTTTCTATTTCTTAATGGATCATGATTAAAGAAAGATCCCACATTTTTATGTGGTGAAATGTGAACATTTAATAATAAGATCTCACCATCTCTAAATGAACAGTATCCATCTCTTAAATTTGCTTTTCCGTTTCTAATGGACTTTACCTCAGTCCCTAAAAGCTCAATTCCAGCTTCAATTGTTTCAGATATTGCATATTGAAATTTTGCATATCTATTCTCAGCTAGAAGTTTAAAATTATTTTCTTTATTATTATTTTTTTTAACTTTGTTTGAATTTTTTGCCATTTTAGTTATAGAAAATCTTTCTACTCAGAACAAATGCAATTAACCTTTCATTATGGCAATAATTTCTTCAAATATAGGCGATAATGACTTTTCTTTTCGTAAAAAAGAGCTTAGGTTAGTTGATTCAAAAATAATTCCAGAAGAAAAGAGAAATAAAAATCTGAACTTAGCGAGGCCTCTTACTTTAAACGAATTTATTGGCCAAGAACAACTTAAATCTTCTTTAAGAATAGCTATAGATGCTTCAATTTTTAGAAAAGAACCGATGGAGCATACTCTTTTATATGGGCAGCCTGGTTTAGGTAAGACTACTCTTGCTTTTTTGATAGCCCATGAATTGAATACAAAATGTAGGATTGCTACTGCGCCAGCTTTGGAAAGACCTAGAGATATTGTAGGTTTACTTCTTGGATTAAAAGATGGTGAAGTTTTATTTATCGATGAGATACATCGCTTAAATAGGTTAACTGAAGAGTTGTTATATTCTGCAATGGAGGATTTTAGACTTGACTTAACTATGGGAGCTAATAGAGGAGCTCGTTGCAGAACAATTAATCTACCTAGGTTTACTCTGATTGGCGCGACAACTAAATTAGCCTCTATAAGTGCACCTCTAAGAGATAGATTTGGTATATCTCAGAAAATTGAATTTTACACATATGACGAATTAAAACAAATAATTGATAATTTCTCCCGATTAATAAATCTCAACATAGATAATGAAGCATCTTATTATTTAGCAAAGATATCTCGAGGGACTCCAAGAATTGCTTTAAGATTATTAAGACGAGTGAGAGATTATGCTCAAGTTGTTAATAAATCTAATATGGTCTCATTGAATTTAATAAAAAAATCTTTAAATTCTTACCAAATAGATGAAAAAGGATTGGATTCTTTAGATAGACACTATTTATCTTTTCTTAACCAAAACAATAATAATCCAACTGGCCTTGATTCAATTGCAGCTGGCTTGGGTGATGATTCTTCAATGTTAGAATTTGTAGTTGAGCCATATTTAATTAAAATTGGTTTTCTCACAAGAACTCCTCGAGGAAGATTGCTTACTGCTTTGGGAAAAAAGTACATTGATTCAAAAAATGAAAACTTTTAAAAAAGTTAAGGTTTGTTTTTTAATAATTTTTGTTTTTTTGAATATTTTTTATATTGCACCATGCAACTCATTATCTTTGAGGGAGGATTTGTTTAAAAATGCATTAGATTTAAGTTCAAGCGGAAAATTTAATCTCGCTTTACAAGAATGGAATCAATATCTTGATTCTTATCCAGATGATGCTGCAGGTTTTAGCAATAGAGGAAATGTAAGACTTGTTATAGGAGATGTAAAGGGATCAATAGATGACCAAAATAAGGCAATAAGTTTGAATCCTAGTGAAATTGATCCCTATATTAATAGGGGGATAGCGGAGGAAGCATTGGATCTATGGTCACAAGCGAAAAAAGATTATATGTTCGTTATTTCGCAAGATAGTAAAAATTTTTCTGCATTATATAATTTGGCTAATGTAGAAGGATCTACATCACATTGGGAAAAAGCTAGAGATTTATTTTCAAAAGCTGCTTTATATAATCCTGGATTTGCGATGGCTAGATCGAGTATGGCGTTAGCAGATTTCCAGTTGGGGAACATTGATGAATCTGAACAAGAATTAAAAAAATTAATTAGACGCTATCCAACTTTTGCTGATGCTAGGGCAGCTTTAACAGCTTTGAATTGGTCCAAGGGTGAATCTGGGAAAGCAGAGAGTAATTGGATAGCGGTAACTGAATTAGATCCTAGATATAGTGACGAAGAATGGTTGAAAAAAATAAGAAGATGGCCTCCAAAACCAATTAGAGATTTAATGAACTTTATCGATTTAAAATAAGTGATGAATAGAGATCAGTTTTATAAAAAAATTGATTCATTTAATGATGAATTAATTAACTTAAGAAGACATATCCATGCACATCCGGAATTAAGTGGACTTGAAAATCAAACTGCGATTTTGATAAGTGGTTTTTTAAAAAATATTGGTTGGAATGTTAGAGAATCTATTGGCAGGACCGGAGTTGTAGCTGATTTTGGACCTATAGATAAGGGCATTATAGGTTTAAGAGTAGATATGGACGCTTTGCCAATATTTGAGGAAACCAAATTAAGTTTTTCCTCAAAAGTAGATGGTGTTATGCATGCATGTGGTCACGATTTGCATATATCGATTGGATTGGGGGTGGCAAAAATTATTAAGGATTTAAAACTAAATTTTGGGACTCGGATAATTTTTCAGCCCGCTGAAGAAATTGCGAGCGGAGCTAGATGGATGATTAAGGATGGTGCAATTAATGGGTTAAACCATATTTTAGGAGTTCATGTTTACCCAGATTTATCAGTAGGGACTATTGGCATTAAAGAGGGGAGTTTAACTGCAGCTGCGGGAGAACTTAAGGTAGAGATTAAAGGAAAATCAGGACATGGTGCTCGACCTTATGAAGGAGTTGATGCTATTTGGGCGGCCTCTAAAGTGATCTCGGGCATACAAGAATCAATAACACGTAAGTTAGATCCTCTTGATCCTGTAGTTATAACTTTTGGGAAAATAAATGGTGGCAATGCATTCAATGTTATTGCAGAAAAGGTTAATTTAATTGGTACAGTTAGATGCACTAATTGTAAACTATTTAAGAATATTGGTAATTGGCTCAAGGAAAATATTAATTCATTAGCTAATAGTTGCGGAGCTGAAGCAAAAGTAATATTTAGAGAAATCACTCCGGCAGTTAATAATAATTCTGCAATTAATAGAGTCCTTAGAGATGCGGGAATTAAGGTTTTGGGTCAAGAAAATGTTATCGAATTACAAAAACCATCTTTAGGAGCTGAGGATTTCGCTGAATTTTTAAAAGATATTCCAGGGGCCATGTTTAGGCTTGGTGTTTCGAGTTCAAATGGATGTGCTCCGCTTCATAGTTCTAAATTTGATCCAGATGAAAGAGCTATTGCTGTTGGAATTAAAGTGATAACAGAATCCATAGTAAAATTAAATAATGAAAAAATTAATACAATTGGTAAATGAACATTAATAAAAGATTTATTTTATCTTTTGTCGCTCCTTTCATGATCCTCATATCTGCTATCGGATTTATATTTAGGGACAATTCTAGGAAGATTTTTTATTTACCTATTGGCTTAATGGGTATTGTAATTATTTTAGAGAGGGGTATAGGCAGACAATTGGATAGGAAAAATATTTTAAAAAAGATAAAGTCTTACCAAAAAGCTAAATAAAATCATTTTATTTATTTTTACGCAACATGAGATGACTATTTTTTAGAAAAGAGCTATTAATAATATTAATACTAGGGGTGCTAAGAATTTTAACTTAGCTGAGATCATACCCTTTGAACCTGAATCATTAATGTTGATGCAGGGAAGTGAAGACTTGATCCAACTTTAGTAATAACACTTTTAAAAAATTTGTAAATTATGAGAAGTTCGTGGATTAAGCCTCGCCTTGGGAAAGAAAATGTAACTCAACTGAACTTTGCGAGAAACGGATATATCACTGAAGAAATGGAGTTTGTTGCTAAAAAAGAGAATCTTCCTTCTTCTTTAATAATGGAGGAAGTTGCAAGAGGAAGATTAATTATTCCAGCTAATATTAATCATTTGAATCTTGAGCCAATGTCTATAGGCATTGCTTCAAGATGCAAAGTTAATGCCAACATTGGTGCTTCCCCTAATGCAAGTGATATCAATGAAGAAGTAGAGAAGCTAAAACTGGCAGTTAAATATGGGGCTGATACGGTCATGGATCTCTCTACAGGAGGAGTCAATTTAGATGAAGTTCGGCAAGCAATTATTCATGAGTCTCCTGTTCCCATTGGAACAGTTCCTGTGTATCAAGCATTAGAAAGTGTACATGGTTCAATAGATAGATTAACTGAAGATGATTTTCTTCATATTATTGAAAAACATTGTCAGCAAGGCGTAGATTATCAAACTATTCATGCTGGGCTATTAATAGAGCATTTGCCAAAAGTCAAAGGAAGAATTACTGGAATTGTCAGTAGGGGGGGAGGTATTTTAGCTCAATGGATGCTACATCATTTTAAGCAAAACCCTCTCTACACAAGGTTTGACGATATTTGTGAGATTTTTAAGAAATATGATTGTACTTTTTCTTTAGGAGACTCATTAAGACCTGGATGTTTGCATGATGCTTCGGATGATGCTCAACTAGCTGAATTGAAGACCTTAGGCGAGCTTACTCGAAGAGCATGGGAACATAATGTTCAAGTAATGGTTGAGGGCCCTGGTCATGTACCGATGGATCAAATTGAGTTTAATGTGAGAAAGCAAATGGAAGAATGTTCTGAAGCCCCATTTTATGTGCTTGGTCCATTGGTCACAGATATATCCCCTGGTTATGATCATATATCAAGTGCAATTGGGGCGGCGATGGCAGGGTGGTATGGAACTTCTATGTTATGTTATGTAACGCCAAAAGAACATTTAGGTCTACCAAATGCAGAAGATGTAAGAGAAGGTTTAATTGCTTATAAAATAGCTGCTCACGCTGCTGATATAGCAAGACATAGAGCTGGAGCTCGTGATCGAGATGATGAACTTAGTCATGCAAGGTATAACTTTGATTGGAATAAACAATTCGAACTTTCATTAGATCCGGAAAGGGCAAAGCAGTACCATGATGAAACACTGCCTGAAGAAATCTTTAAAAAAGCAGAGTTTTGTTCAATGTGTGGCCCTAAACATTGTCCAATGAATTCAAAGATTTCTGATGAATCTCTTGATCATTTAAAAGATAAGCTTGAAGAATGCAATACTTCAGTGTAGTTATCAATTAGTATTTAAAGAATTTCCTTAGTCTTATTAACTACGTTTTCAACCGTAAATCCAAAATTTTTCATACATTCCCCACCTGGTGCGGATGCACCAAACCTATCCATAGTAATACAAATTCCATCAAAACCTGTATATTTATGCCAACCAAATGAATGGGCAGCTTCTACTACCACTCTCTTTTTCACACTACTAGGTAAAACACTTTCTTTATAAGATTCTTCTTGCTCTTCAAAAAGTTCTACACAAGGCATAGAAACAACTCTAATTTTTTTACCTAAGCTTGCAATTTCCTTACTTGCTTCAATGCAAAGATTCAGTTCGCTTCCAGTACCAATAAATATTAGGTCTGGTGTTCCTTCACAATCGGAAACTACATATCCTCCTAGAGCAACTTTATCTATCGAAGTATTTTCTTGATTTGGCATACCTTGTCTACTTAAACAAAGGGCAGAAGGTCTTTTTCGATTTTGAATAGCAAGCTTATAAGCTCCACTCGTCTCATTGCCATCTCCAGGTCTGAAAACTAGCATATTAGGCATTGCGCGAAGAGAAGGGATAGTTTCAATAGGTTGATGTGTTGGACCATCTTCTCCTACACCAATTGAATCATGAGTTAAGACATAGATTACTCCTAATTCGCTAAGTGCTGAAAGCCTCATTGAGCCCCTCATATAGTCTGCGAAAACAAGGAAGGTTCCACCATAAGGGATGAGACCACTATTGTGATAAGCAATACCATTAAGTACAGCTGCCATTGCATGCTCTCGTACACCAAAATGTAAATATCTTTTTTCAGGGCTATGTGGCTGGAATGATCCAGTTTCTCCTTTTATATCTGTGTAATTTGAGTGAGTTAAATCTGCAGATCCACCAATTAATTCAGGTAGGTTAGGACCTAGAGCACCCAAACATATTTGTGAATGCTTTCTGGTGGCTAACCCTTTATCATTGGGGGAATAAGAGGGGAGATCTGAGTCCCAGTTCTCAGGTAATTGACCCTCTAACATTCTTTTTAATTCGGCTCCTTCAGAGGGATATTTTTTTTGATATTGTTCAAATTTAGAATCCCATTCTTTCTCTAAATTTTCACCTTTGTTTATTGATTTTCTAAAATGCGCATAAACTTCATCGGGTATTTCAAACGGAGGATATTCCCAATTTAGAAACTCTCTAGTTAATGCAGCTTCTGCTTCTCCAACAGCTGCTCCATGAATTCCAGCAGTATCTGATTTATTTGGAGAACCGTAACCTATGGTTGTAGAAATTTTTATAATTGAAGGCTTGTCTGTAATTAATTTTGCTTTTTCGATCGCTTCAGTGATTCCTTTAACATCATGATTCCCATCTTCAACATGTTGTACATGCCATCCATAAGCTTCGTATCTTTTCAAGACATCTTCGGTAAAAGAAACGTCAGTTCGACCATCAATTGTAATTTGATTATCGTCATAAAGTGCAATTAATTTTCCAAGCTTAAGATGACCAGCTAGTGAGCAGGCCTCTGATGCAATACCTTCTTGGTTACAGCCATCACCCATTATTACGTAAGTATAGTGATCAACGATATTGCAATCAGGCTTATTAAATTTAGCTGCTAAGTGTGTTTCAGCTATTGCCAAACCAACTGCATTTGAAATTCCTGCTCCTAGAGGCCCAGCTGTAACTTCAACACCTTCAGTTTCGAATGTTTCTGGATGTCCAGGAGTTTTTGATCCCCATTGCCTAAATTCTTTAATATCTTCTATGGAAACTGATTTATATCCTGTCAAATGAAGCAAAGAATACAACAGCATACAGCCATGACCAGCGGATAATACAAAACGGTCTCTATTGAACCATTTTGGGTTTTTAGGGTTGTGATTAAGTATGTTTTGCCATAATGCATAACCCATAGGTGCACATCCCATTGGCAATCCAGGATGACCACTATTAGATTTATTTACTGCATCTACAGCAAGCATTCTTATACTATTTACACAAAGTGATTCTAATGAAACAGATGCAGCGACCATTGTTTTAAAGTAAGTTAAGTTGGAAATACAGAATTGGTTGTCTTCAATTCATTTTGCTGAAAGCAAGGCAAACATTGTGACCACCAAAGCCGAAAGAATTAGAAAGAGCAACTCCTAATTGAGCTTCTCTTGCATTATTTGGTACATAATCAAGATCACATTCAGGATCTCGATTGACGTAGTTAATTGTAGGAGGGATAAAATTATGTGTCAAAGAAAGTATACAAGCTACAGCTTCTATACCTCCTGAGCCTCCTAGGAGATGACCTGTCATCGACTTAGTAGAGCTTACAGGAATGAGGTAAGATCTGTCTCTAAAAATAGATTTAATTGCAGAAGTTTCATTTTTATCATTAGCCGATGTACTTGTTCCATGAGCATTTATGTAATCAACTTTTTCAAGGCTAAGACAAGCGTCTTCAATTGCTAATTTGATAGCTTCGGCGCCTCCAATCCCGCCTGGAGATGGAGCAGTTATATGATGAGCATCACATGTTGTTCCATAACCAATTATTTCCGCATAAATTCTCGCATTCCTTTTTTGTGCATTTTCTAGAGTTTCTAAAACAAGAATTCCAGATCCCTCTCCAATAACAAATCCATCTCTTTCTGCGTCAAAAGGTCTGCTAGCAGTTTGAGGGCTTTCATTTCTGGAAGAAAGAGCTTTGGCACTCGCAAAACCAGCTACTCCGAGAGGCGTAATACTTGCTTCTGCTCCCCCACAGATCATTGCATCTGCTTTTCCAAGTTGGAGTAATCTAAAAGAATCACCAATTGCATTTGAACCGGCAGCGCAAGCGGTGGAAACAGAGGAACTTGGTCCTTTTGCACCCAAAGCGATTGCAGCCAAACCAGTGGCCATGTTTGGAATCATCATTGGGACTGTAAATGGACTTACTCTTTTAGGCCCTTTGTGACTCAATATTTGAGCTTGACTTTCCATAGTTAATAAGCCTCCAACACCAGAACCAATAATCACTCCAATTCTTGATGCATTAGCTTCAGTAATTTCAAGTCCAGAATCATTAAAGGCTTGCTTTGCAGCAATAACTCCAAACTGGGAAAAACGATCCCATCTTTTGGATTCTTTAGCTTCAATAAAATTTTCAGATTGAAGATTTTTTACTTCTGCAGCAAATTTGCAGGGATGTTGTTCAGGATCAAAGAGAGTAATATCTGAAACCCCATTAGTACCTGTTTGAAGACCGACTAAATATTCATCAATGTTATTACCAATTGGAGTAACTGCTCCGATACCAGTAATAACTACTCGATGGAAATTTGGCATCCTATACTAACCTTTTTTTTCTTCGATGAATTTTACTGCATCGCCAACAGTAGCTATTCCTTCAGCTGCTTCATCAGGAATTTCAATATCAAACGCTTCTTCAAGAGCCATTACTAATTCAACAGTATCTAGTGAATCAGCACCTAAATCATTTTGGAAATTTGAATCTGATTTGACTTCTCCTGCTTCTACACTTAATTGTTCTGAAACAATAGAACATACTTGTTCGAGGATTTCTTGTGACATAGTTTATGGAAATTACTAATTATCTATATGATTTTATGCCCTAGAGTTAACAAGAGTGAAGCATATCTTAATTTTTTTAATTTCTTTGTAAGACAATAGTATTATAAAACGAGGTTCAAAAGACAATTTTCACATGTCACACGCAGTTAAAATTTATGACACTTGCATTGGTTGTACCCAATGTGTAAGGGCTTGCCCACTTGATGTTTTAGAGATGGTTCCATGGGACGGCTGTAAAGCTGGCCAAATAGCTTCATCTCCTAGGACAGAAGATTGTGTAGGTTGCAAAAGATGTGAAACGGCATGTCCTACAGATTTCTTAAGTATTAGGGTTTATTTAGGAGATGAGACTTCTAGGAGTATGGGTTTAGCATATTAATTTTTATAGTGCAGTTTTAAGAGAGTCCATGTTTTAGTAAATACGGGTTTTATTTCAATATAATTGAAAAAAAAACCTGTATGTGTGGAATAGTTGCTGTAACTGGATATAAAAAAGCTTTACCATTATTACTTAATGGTTTAGAAAAACTTGAATATAGAGGTTATGATTCGGCCGGAATTGCAATAATAAATTCAGAAAATAATTGTATTTCTTGTGAAAAAGCAGAAGGAAAACTAAAGAATTTAATAAATAATATTAATGATCATAATATACCTGGAACTGTAGGTATAGGACATACTAGATGGGCAACACATGGAAAACCTGTGGTTAAAAATGCACATCCTCATACAGATAGTTCAGGAAATATAGCAGTAGTTCAAAATGGCATTATTGAAAATTTTCAAGATTTAAAAAATAAATTAGAGGAAGAGGGCATTATTTTTAATTCTGATACAGATACCGAGGTAATTCCCCATCTAATTCAAAGAGAGTTAAGTACATTAAGTAAACTTAATCTTGAGAATAATGGGTCAACATTATTAGTAGCTGTAAGAAATGTATTATCGGATTTAGAAGGATCTTATGCTTTAGCAGTTTTATGGTCTGGTGCTCCAACCTCCTTAGTAGTTACAAGAAGACAAGCGCCCTTGATTATTGGTTTGGGTGAAGGAGAATTTATTTGTGCTAGCGATACTCCAGCTATTGCAAACTTTACGAATATTATTTTGCCTATGGAGGATGAAGAAATAGCTTTGTTGACTCCACTTGGAATTGAAATATATGACTCAAGCAACGAAAGACAATATAGAAATCCTGTTTCTTTAAAAGTCTCAGAGCAAATAATGGATAAGATGAATTTCAAACATTACATGTTGAAAGAAATATATGATCAGCCACAGACTGCAAAAAACTGGTTGGAAAATTATTTAATTAAGAACTCAGATAATGGTCAATATCAAATCAACTATCCATTTGATACAAAGTTTTTTGAATCAATAGAAAGAATTGAAATTATTGCTTGTGGTACAAGTAAACATGCTGCAATGGTGGGCAGCTTTTTATTAGAACAATTTTCAGGTATCCCTTCAAATGTCTTTTTTGCAAGCGAATTTCGATATTCACCACCTCCACTATTGCCAAATACATTGACTATTGGAGTCACTCAATCCGGAGAGACCGCTGATACAATCGCGGCTATGGATATGGAAATTAAAAGACGTTCTTCAATTGAAAATGAAAAATTTAAACCCAATCTTATTGCAATAACAAATAGAAAAGATAGTTCCATAGGAAGGCAGGTCTCCAATATAATTGACATCTGCGCAGGAATAGAAGTTGGAGTTGCAGCAACAAAAACTTTTTTTGCTCAATTACTTTCTTTTTATGGATTAGCCATAAAATTTGCTCAAATTAAAGGTAATCAAAGTTCTGAAGAAATAGATAAATTAATTAACGAACTTAAAAATCTTCCGCCATTACTGGAAGATCTCATAGAGAAACATAACAAATCTTCAGAAAAGCTAGCACATGACTTTTTTAATATTAAAGATGTTATTTTCTTAGGAAGAGGAATAAATTATCCTATTGCCCTTGAAGGCGCGTTAAAACTTAAAGAAATCAGTTACATTCATGCAGCTGGATATCCCGCTGGAGAAATGAAACATGGTCCAATAGCTTTGTTAGACAAAAAAGTACCTGTAATTTCTATCGCCTCCCCTGGTGAGGTTTTTGATAAAGTTATCAGTAATGCTCAAGAAGCAAAAGCTAGAGATGCATACTTGATTGGGATTGCTCCTGATTGCAAGGGAACTGAAATCTTTGATTATTTAATGAAAGTTCCTTCCTCTAATGAATGGATTTCACCTCTACTTAATATACTGCCTTTACAATTATTGAGTTACCATATTGCATCTCATAGGGGACTTGACGTGGATCAGCCAAGAAATTTAGCTAAAAGTGTAACTGTTGAATAATTAGTTTCTTAAAAATTTTATTTTTTTAATTTATAGCTCTAAAAGTCCATTTGGAGGATTGATGATCAGAAAATTATTTTTTATATCTATTAATGGGACTATTTCTTTAACAAATGGTATAAGAACTTTTTTTTTATTTTTAAAAAGTTCTATAACAAGTAAATTATTTTTTTCATTTTCTAAATTGATAACTTTCCCAATTTTTTTTAATTCATCACCTTCAAAAGTCTTTACCTCCAGATTTACAAGTTCTAACAAGTGGAATTCTTCTTTTTTTAATTTGGGAAGTGTTTCGGCTTTTACAAGAATTTTAAATTTTTTCAATTGCTCTGCATGATTTCTCGTATTTATTCCTTGGAACTTAACTATGAAGATTTCTTTGCCAGGCAGTTTGTAACCAGATATAAGTTCTATTTTTGAAGGAGGTTCATTTTCTTGTTGTAACCATCTAATTCCTGGCTTTAAAAATCTTTCTTCAAAATCACTTAGAGATTTAACCTTTACCTGTCCATTAATTCCATGACATGATGTTATCAAACCGACAGTCAACCATTCTTTTTTATTTATCATATATTGTATTAGAAAGAGTCTTTTATGGAATTATCTACTAAACCTATACTCCCTGGATCTTTTGTTGTTGTAAAAGACATTAATTCTATCTATAGAGGATATAAAGGGTTTGTACAAAGAGTTACAAAAAAAAGAGCTGCGGTTCTTTTTGAGGGAGGTAATTGGGATAAACTCATAACTTTTCAGCTAACAAATTTAGAAATAGTATAAAATTATATTTTACCTATAGTAATAAATTTCTCTATCAAAACTCTTGCTGCATTTGTTTCTGCTTGTTTATGGGACTTGCCGAATGCAGATGATTCTTTAAATCCTTCGATAAATATATCGCAAGAAAATCTTTTAGGGTCACCATTTTTCTTTGAGACTTCAATTATTTTATAGACTGGTAAATCAAAACCTTTACTTTGACACCACTCTTGCAATACTGTTTTAGATTTGAATTTATATGGAGCTTTTAAAAATATTTCTGAATCTTCCTCCCAAATATCATCTAACCAAAGATTTACTTCCTGAATGGAATTAAAGCACTTGTAAAGAGCACCGATTAAAGCTTCTGTAGCTTCACCAATAATAGTATTTTTTGAATTTTCATCACCAAGAGCTTTAGGACCTTTAATTATTAATTTTTCTATATCAATTTTTTTCCCTAATTTAGTTAACCATTCATCACTTACAATTTGTGCTCTTAGCTCTGATCTTTCTCCTACACTCATTTGAGGATATTTTTTTTCAATAAAATTAGACGCAGCTAATCTGAGTACTGCATCTCCGAAAAATTCCAGTTTTTCATAATTGAATATTTTATCCTCTGAGGAGTGGATAAATGCTTGATTAAAATCTTGAATAATTGAAATATTTTGAGTTTTAATTATTTCAGAAAATCTTTTTGATTTAATATTTAAAGACTTTAAAAAATTAGTTATTTGATTAATTCTCTTTGCGTTAATTATATTTGTCATCTGATTTGAATAACACAAAAATTAAAAAGCAGGTCATAAGCCGGGTTCTGTTCATCTTAATTAAGATGGGCAATCATCTATCTAGGACTGGAATTACTTCACAGTCTCAAGCGGCGCTTAAAAGTAGATTGTGTAACGGTCATAAATCTACTAAGCCTTGCTCCCAGCCGGGGTTTACCTAGCCAACACTTCTCAATGTTGCTGGTGCGCTCTTACCACACCCTTGCACCCTTGCCATACATAAAGTATTAGGCGGTATGTTTCTGTGGCACTATCCTCACGGTTTCCCGCACTGGGAATTACCCAGCAAGCCTGACCATGTGGGAGCCCGGACTTTCCTCAAGAAAGTTTTATTTTGTTTCCAAAATAAAACTTTCTTGCGATTGCCTCTCCTGCTTTCATTTAGCATAATGCTTAATACTCCAAAAATCATCTATTGGGGCTGTAGCTCAGCAGGATAGAGCAACGGTTTCCTAAACCGTAGGTCGTGGGTTCGACTCCCGCCAGTCCCGTAAAAATAAAAACTATATGTAGTATGTGTGCAAACTTGCTACTCTCTAGCTAGCGTATAGTTAGTAGTAAATCTTTTATGGCTAAGTTGCATGATATGCGTTTAAAACTTTTAATTCAACAAGAGCATGAACGTATTTCTAAATCCCAACCTAATGATTTAGATCTTTCAATAGTTCAAGCAAGATGCCTTTGCTGGCTTGCTCTATTGGCAGAAGCTCACGAAGACCAAGCAAATGATGCTGAAAAAAGAGGTGATGCCGAGCAAGCAATGGGATGGTTTGCTGATTCTATGAGACTAAGAGATGTTATTAATTTGGTTACTAGTATTGAGATACCTTTGCCAGATAGTCCAGATTCACTCGATGAAAATGACGAATTATTGGATGGCCCTACAATTTTGCCTAAATAGTGAGATGATATAAAAAGAATTATATTTTCTTTTGACTGAAGAACCATGCCAATGCTCTGATTGTAAGAGATTTTATAAAGAGCACGATCGTCTGATTAGAGAATTTCCTACTTTTAAGCAGCAACAAGAATTGAATTGGGCATCTATACAATCTTTCAGAACTCTTTGTACTAAGATGACTGATGAGTTGCAGAGAGAATTATCTGAAAGAGAATCAAATGAAGATATCAGTCAAGAAGATAAACATATCTCTGATACAGAAATTACAGAAGCTTTAGATGAACTTGAGTGTGTTAATGCCTATCTATATTCAATTGAAGCATTAATGGAAAGAATATTTGATACAAAAATTTCTAACAATATTGAATCAAAATTTAAAGAAGTTGCAAATGAATTAGCCCCTGATCCATTAAATATGGATAGATTAATTTTAAATAGATTATTTCATCAAACCCCAGATTCACCAGATAGGAAAAATATTAATTAGTTAATTCTTCTACATCACAAGTAATTTCAACAGGCATTGGAGAAACTTTCCAAATAGATTGACAATACTCTCTAATAGATCTATCTGAAGAAAAATATCCTGATCTGGCAGTATTTAATAATGCCATTTTATTCCAAGATTGTTTATTATTCCAGCATTCACTGACCACATCCTGTTTATTTAGGTAGTTTTCGAAATCAGCCATAACAAAAAATGGGTCATGTCCAGTCAAGCTATTTAATAAAGGTTTAAATAATTCTTTATCCCCATTACTAAAGTGGCCAATTTCAATCAGGCGTATAACTTCTTTAAGCTCTGGACATTGATCAATAAATGTTTTGGGAGAGTAATTATTATTCTTTAAATCCATAATTTCGCTTTCAGTTTTACCAAAAAGAAAGAAATTTTCTTTTTTTACAAGATCTCTTAATTCCACATTAGCTCCATCTAAGGTTCCAATCGTTAACGCGCCATTCATAGCGAACTTCATATTTCCAGTTCCAGATGCTTCTTTTCCAGCGGTTGAAATTTGTTCTGAAAGATCCGTAGCGGGATAAACTATTTCACCAAGTTTAACGTTATAGTCTGGTAGAAAAACAACTCTTAACAAGCCATCCATATCTGGATCAGAGTTAACTACATCAGCAATACCATTAATAAAGCGAATCATCAGCTTTGCCATAAAGTAACCTGGTGCAGCTTTACCTCCGAATATTATTGTTCTTGGGACTTCATTCTTGTTATTACCATTTTTGATTCTTAAATATTGAGCAATAATTTGGAGAGCATTTAAATGTTGCCTTTTATATTGATGAATTCTTTTTACTTGAACATCAAATAAACTTGATGGATCTACAAGTATTCCTGTCTTTAAATGTATAAAACTAGCTAATTTTCTTTTGCCATTTAGTTTAGTTTCTTCAAATTTTTGTAAAAAATTGTTATCATCTTTTTTTTCTTCTAACTTCTTAAGAAGTTCCATATTTGTAATCCAATTTGGACCAACTTCTTCCTCTAGAAGTTTCGATAATGATGGATTTGATAGAGCAACCCATCTCCTTGGAGTAACTCCATTAGTTACATTTGTAAATTTTTCAGGCCATAGAGCTGCGAATTCAGGAAGGAGTTGTCTTTTAATTAAATCTGAGTGAAGCGCTGCAACACCATTTATGTGATGAGCTCCTATTGTAGCCAAATGAGCCATTCGAACTGATTTGGAACCTTCTTCATCAATTATTGAGAGTTTTTGAAGGATTTTGTCATCACCGGGATAACGGAGTCTTAATTGTTGTAAAAATCTCCAATTAATTTCATAAATAATTTCTAGATGACGAGGTAGAAGATCATTAAATAACCCTAAATCCCATTTCTCTAAAGCTTCTGGTAATAATGTGTGGTTGGTATAAGCAACTGAGGAGGTTGTTATATTCCAAGCTTTATCCCATCCTATTTGATATTGGTCAATAAGAAGTCGCATCAATTCAGCAACTGCAATAGCAGGATGGGTATCATTCAATTGAACCGTCCAATGCTTAGAGAATTCTGTTATTGGTATTGATCTTTTTTCAAGGCTTCTCAACATATCTTGAAGAGAACAACTTACAAAGAAGTGTTGTTGTTTTAGTCTTAATCTTCTACCTTCGTCAGTCCCATCATTTGGATATAAAACTTTTGAAAGAGTTTCAGATGCAACTTTTTCTTCAACTGCACCGTAATAATCACCGATATTGAATGCATAAAAGTCAAAACTTTCTGTTGCATCAGCTCTCCATAATCTTAATCTGTCACATGTATTTACTCTATAACCTAAAACTGGAACATCATGAGGTACTCCAATAGCGTGTTCTGAAGGGATCCATCTTGATCTGTAGTTCCCTTTATCATCTCTATAACTTTCAGTTCTGCCTCCAAAACCAACAAAACATGATTCATCTGGTTGTGGAAGTTCCCATGGCCATCCACCTTTTAACCATTTGTCAGTTACTTCAACTTGCCAACCATCCCTAATTAACTGATTGAATATGCCAAATTCATATCTAATACCATACCCAACAGCTGGAACCTGTAGAGATGCTAATGATTCCATGTAACAGGCTGCGAGTCTGCCAAGACCACCATTACCTAATCCGGGCTCTTCTTCAACTTCAAGAATTGTTGATAATGATTCAATACCAAATCTTTTTAAAGCCTCTTCTGCTTCTTGAGTTATTCCAAGATTAAGAAGATTATTACTTAATTGAGGGCCTATTAAAAATTCCGCTGATAAGTAGGCCACTGTTTTTTGCGGTTTTTTTCTTATGACTTCCTGACTGGCTAAATATCTTGTCATTAGCCTATCTTTAACCGCGTAACTTAAGGCCATGTACAAATCGTGTGGACTTGCAGATGTAGCTAACTTTCCAAGAGTATAAAAGAGATGGGCTGTCATACCTTGGAAAACCGCATCAGAATCCATGCCAGCTTTCTCAGGATCTAGGTAGCAGCCTGGTGTAGGCAAACGTAGATCAAAGGGTTCGTTGGGATTCATTGGATTAGCCATATACAGACAATAGCCATTTTTTAGAAAATTTCTTTGTTGTAACTTCAGATCCACACTTGTTGAGTATTTTTGCTTTTTTCTTACATATTTCTTAAAGTGGGCCCTCAATAAACTATCTTCCAATTAGGTAGTTTATTTTTTCTCTCATTTCATATGTATTCTTTACTTGCTGAATTAAGTGCACATGATTTAGAAGTTGCTGAAACGTTGATAGGAGTTATAAGATTTCTATTGATATTTTTAGCTGCAAGGGCATTGGCAGAAGTATTAGTAAGACTAAGTTTACCAACAATAGTGGGTGAACTTCTTGCAGGGGTTGTAATAGGGGCATCAGGATTTCATTTGTTGATACCTCCTTCAGCTGGAACCCAATTAAATGAAGGACTTGTAAATGTTATTAGTTCACTAGCTTCAATCCCCCCAGAAGCTGTACCTGATGTTTATTTCGAAAGTTTTCCATCCCTTCAAGCAGTAGCAACTCTAGGGTTATATGCTCTTTTATTTTTAACAGGATTGGAAAGTGAGTTAGAGGAATTAGTAGCTGTAGGGGCTCAGGCTTTCACTGTTGCTATGGCTGGTGTAATTTTACCGTTTGCCTTTGGAACTCTTGGACTAATGTTTATTTTCCAAGTAGATTTAATTCCAGCAGTTTTTGCTGGGGCATCTATGACAGCAACAAGTATAGGAATTACTGCAAGTGTTTTTGGGGAGTTGGGATATTTAAAAACTAGAGAAGGACAGATTGTTATTGGAGCGGCTGTTTTAGATGATATTCTGGGTATTGTTATTCTTGCAGTTGTAGTAGCCCTTGCAGCCGGAGGTTCTTTAGAAATTGCTCCTATCGTTAAATTAGTTGCAGCGGCTGTAGTATTTGTTATTGCTGCTATCGCATTAAGTCGAACAGCGGCTCCAGGTTTTGATTGGTTATTAGATAGATTAAAGGCACCTGGAGCCGTAGTGGTAGCTTCTTTTGTGATACTTGTTTTGTGTTGTTTCGTAGCAACAGCCATTGGATTGGAAGCAGCTTTAGGTGCTTTTGCAGCTGGATTAATTCTTAGTAGTTCTAAAAATAATCACGCAATTCAACAATCGGTTTTACCTTTAGTATCCTTATTCGCAACTATTTTTTTCGTATTAGTAGGAGCTGGAATGGATCTATCAGTTATAAATCCACTTGATCCAACAAGTAGGTCAGCTCTTGTAGTTGCAGGATTTTTATTAGTTGTTGCAATTATTGGTAAAATTGCAGCTGGGTGGGTATTTTCAAGTGATAAACCTACAAATAGATTAGTTGTAGGTTTAGGCATGATGCCTAGAGGAGAGGTTGGTTTAATTTTCCTTGGACTAGGAACAAGTGCTAAGTTGTTAACTCCTTCTCTTGAAGCAGCAATTTTATTAATGGTTATTGGAACTACATTTCTTGCACCTGTTCTCTTAAGAATAGTTCTAAAAGATAAACCCCCAAATGATGGCAATAAAATCTCAGATGATGTTGCAGCTGATCCTGTGGGCCTTCTTTAGGAAATAAGTTTATTAGAATTAATAAAGATAAATTTTCAATTTAATGGAAAAGTCAGCTCTGATAAATAGTGATGTAAATTATGACTGGAATTTTTTAAATTACCCAATCCATACTATTTCGGCTAAGCCTGAGCAAACAACAAAAGAATGTGCAATTTTATTAATACATGGTTTCGGTGCTTCTACGGATCATTGGAGATTTAATATTCCTATTTTGAGTACAAAATATGATGTTCATGCTATGGATTTACTCGGTTTTGGAAAAAGTCCTAAGCCTCAAGACGTCGAATACTCAGGATCTTTATGGAAAGATCAGGTTGTCGCTTATGTAAAAGAGAAAATAAAAAAACCTACAATTGTTGTTGGAAATTCATTAGGTGGTTATGCCGCATTAGCAGCTGGTGCAGAATTGAATAAGCTAAACGCAGGAGTGATCTTACTTAATGCCGCTGGATATTTTAGTGAAGAAAAAACTATCAAAAAGAATATGTTGCAAACTTCAATTGAAACAGTTGCCGGGATATTTTTGAAAAATATTATTCTTCAACGTTTGATTTTTGAAAATATGAGAAATCCTAAAAATATTAAAAAAACTTTGAATCAAGTTTATGTAGATAAAAAAAATGTTGATGATTTTTTAGTTGAGTCAATAAGAAAGCCTTCTCTAGATTTCGGAGCTTTTAATGTTTTTAGAAGTGTATTTAACCCATCAGGTCCTCAGGGATTGCCCTTGGATAAGCTATTCGCAAAACTAAATGCGCCATTATTACTGCTCTGGGGAGGGAAAGATCCATGGATGAACACACCAAAAAAAAGAAATTTATATAAAAAATTTACACCAAAGAATACAAAAGAAATTATTCTTGATGCAGGACATTGTCCTCATGATGAGATACCTGAATTAGTTAATCAGCATATTTTGGATTGGGTTGATTCTCTTTAAGTAATAATCGTGAAACTTGAATTATCTAATAAGGACCAAGGAATTTTTGTCTTTCAATTGGATAAAAATAACTATATTAAATTTTGTCCTGAAAGAGGAGGCGTTATTACAAATTGGGTTTCAGATGGTAATGAAATACTTTATTTCGATGAAACAAGATTTATGGATAAGACAAAAAGTATTAGGGGAGGCATTCCAATCTTGTTTCCAATTTGTGGAAATCTCAATAGCTCTAGTTCAGTATTTGGAAATGGTTATTTGCAATTACCTCAACATGGATTTGCTAGGGATTTGCAATGGCAATACTCCTTCAATGAAAATGAAAAATCTTTAATCTTAACTTTAAATGAATCTAGAAAAACCAAAAAATATTATCCTTTCGATTTCGAACTAAAAATAGAAGTTATCTTAAAAATTAACTCTTTAGAATTTGAAATTACGATTTTTAACAAAACAGACAGTCCTATGCCTATAAATTTTGGTTTGCATCCTTATTTTAAAATTTCAGATTTCAAAAATTTAGAGTTTGTTGATAATCCACTTAATTGCCAGGATCAAGAAAGAAATACTATAAGTAATACTTCAGATGAATTAAACAAAATTAATTTAGGAGTTGATCTACTTATGTATACTTCTGGTAGAAGCTCTTTTCGAGATAAAATTTTTAAAAGAGAGGTAACTTTAAATCATCCCTATCCTTTTGATTTAGGAGTTATTTGGAGTAATCCTCCAAGAAGAATGATATGTATCGAACCTTGGACTAGTCCCCGAAATTCTTTTGTTGATGGATTTAGAAACATTATGATTCCTCCAAATGATAATAAAAGGTTCAATGCCTCAATACAAATAAAATCTCTTAAGTAATTTTGCAATACTTATGAAATTTGTCGTTATAGATGATGATCCCACAGGCTCCCAAACTGTTCACGATTGCTTATTACTGCTTAAGTGGGACTGCTCAACTTTAGCTAAAGGTTTTGAATCAAAATCTAATTTATTTTTTATTTTGGCTAATACGAGGTCACTATCGGAAAATGATGCGAAATTAACAATAGAGGAAATTTGCAAAAATCTTAAGACTGTAATTACTTCTCAAGCCTATGAAGAAGAAATTATTTTTATAAGTAGAGGAGACTCTACTCTTCGAGGACATAACTATTTAGAGCCAATTGCTCTAAATAGTTGCTTAGGTCCTTTTGATGCTACTTTTCATATTCCAGCTTTCATAGAAGGTAAAAGATTCACAATTAATGGATCTCATTTTGTTGATAAAACTCCTATTAGTCAAACAATTTTTGCAACAGATAAAATTTTTGGATATGAGACAAGTAATGTAAAGAATCTTTTATTTCAGCAAAGTAAATCGCAAATAAATTTTGAAGATATTCAAAATCTTTTATTGTCAGATATCGAAATGCTAAATGATGAAGAAAATAATATTGTTTTTAAAAAACTAAAGAACTTGAAGAATAATAAACATGTAGTTGTAGATGTAGAAAATTATTCTCAACTAAAAAAATTTTCTTTAGTAATTAAAAAATTAATTAAACAAAAAAAATTCCTTTTTCGAACTGCAGCAAGTTTCATTAGTTCAATTTCTGAGAAAAAAAGTGTCTCTCAGACTGAAATATTTTTCTCTAATTTAAGAATAAGAAATAAAGAAAAGAGTTTTCTTCCAGGACTGATAATTGTTGGATCTTATGTAGAACTTTCAACAATACAATTGAATAATTTATTAGAGATAAGTAATTGCAATCCAATTGAATTAGATGTTTTTGAATTCTTTAAAATTACTTCATCAGATATTAATCAGAAGAGAAGGAATTTGTTTAAAAATAAATTTTTAAAAGAAATTAGACTTTCTTTTGAGAGAGGGAAAACTCCTGTTTTGTTTACTTCAAGAAAATTTATGTCTTTGGATCCTTCTGAATTATTTAATTTTTATAATTTACTTGCTTGTTTTATTGCTGAATTAGTCACGGATTTGAAGTATGAAATAGGATATTTGATTTCAAAAGGTGGAATAACGACAAATTTGATTCTTAGTGAAGGACTTAATGCAGATTATGTTTATCTTGAAGGACAGATTTTAACTGGCATTTCAGTGGTTACTTACAACCTAAAAAATGGCGAAAAACTTCCCATTGTTACTCATCCTGGAAACATTGGTACAAAAGACTCACTTGTTAATATTTGGAAAGTTTTTGAAAATAAAAATAATTTTTAAAAATTAGAAATTTGAGATAATTTCTTCAGCAAAACTGCTGCAGGTTAAGGGTTCTACTTTTGGTTCCATTAAGCGTGCTAAATCATAGGTGACTTTTTTTTGCTCAATTGCCTTACTTAAACCATTAGTAATTAAGTTAGCTGCCTCATCCCAACCAAAATATTCAAGCATCATTACACCACTAAGAATTACTGAGCCTGGATTAATCTTATTTAAGCCTGCATGTTTTGGAGCAGTACCGTGCGTAGCTTCGAAAATTGCTGCATTATCTCCAATATTTGCACCAGGAGCCATACCTAGGCCACCAACAATTGCTGCCGCTGCATCAGAAACATAGTCTCCATTGAGATTTAAGGTTGCAAGAATTGAATATTCTTGAGGTCTAGTTTGAATTTGTTGAAATATACTATCAGCTATCCGATCATCAACAAGAATAAGTTCTCTCCATTTTCCATCTCCGTGAGAATTTGATATTGATGCAATAACTTCTTTAATTTCTTCGCAAATGAATGCTTTTTTGTTATTTGTAAGCTTGTCAAAACCTGGTTCAATTTTTCGAGCATTATTTTCAATTGTAATTTCTGGATTTTTCTGAATATTATCTAAAATCCAGCTTTCTCTCTCTGTAATGCAATCTTCTCTAAATTCATTTACTGCTAATTCATATCCCCAATCTCTAAATGCACCTTCTGTATATTTCATAATATTCCCTTTGTGTACAAGAGTTACATGCCTTTTATCTCCTGATAATCTTTTGGCATGTTCAATAGCTTTTCTAATATGCCTTTGGCTACCAGATTTACTTACTGGTTTTATTCCAATACCTGATCCGTCTGGTATAGATCTATTTTTTAAATTTTTACTTTTTGGTATGACAACGTTATTTAAGTGATTAATTAATTCAAGACAATTATTATCCTCCGCTTCCCATTCAATACCCATGTAGATATCTTCAGTATTTTCTCTATAAACAATAACGTCTAAATTTTGGGGATTTTTGTGAGGGCTTGGAGTTCCTGAATAATATTTGCATGGTCTAACACAGCTATATAAGTCAAAGATTTGCCTTAATGCAACATTAAGAGATCTAATACCTCCACCGATGGGAGTCGTTAAAGGACCTTTGATGGCTACACCAAAGTGTTTGATTGCTTCAATAGTATCTTGAGGCAGATAGTTATATGTTCCATAAATTTCACAAGCTTCATCGCCTGCATAGACTTTAAACCAATTAATTTTTCTTTCATCTCCATAGCTTTTTTTAATCGCTGAATCAAGAACGATTTGAGTTGCAGGCCAAATATCAACTCCAGTACCATCACCCCTAATAAATGGGACAATTGGATTATTAGGTACATTAGGTTTGCCTTGATTAAAAGTTATTATCTCGCCTTCATTAGGTAAAGTTAATTTTTCAAATTTTGGCATAGAATTTAATAAATAAAATATAACTCATTGAAGTTCCTCGTATTGTAATTTGCAATGAGTTATTTTCTTTAAAACCTAGAAATTTATTATTCAAATGTGAATAGAGAATAGTTTATTGATCAGCATTTCAACATCTTTATTAAAAGAAAAAGTAGTTAATAAGCAACTTAAATCAAATTATGTCATTTTCAAAAAAATACTCAACTACTTTATGAATGCGAGTTCAAATGTAAGTAATGTTGAAATAGCTAATAAAATTGCTTCCACTGCAGCTTTGTTTCGGAAATATTTTCCAGATGCAAGCGTAAACTTTAGTCCTTGGGACAATTCAAATAATGAATCCATGCAAGATACTATTGATTTTGCGTTTCATTTCCCTGGTTGGAGTCCTCTTATTGAATGTAGAGCAATACTCTTACAATTAAGAATTGAAAATGATAATGATGGCAGAGTTCCGAAATTGCTGGGAATAATAATGCGAGGTATGGTTGTTCCCTCGGAGAGATGGAGAGTGGCTACCATCGGTGATTGGGAAATGACTGGTACTCATTTACCGCAAAAGGAACAAAAAGATAACCTTTTTTTGGTTTGTAAAGAACTTTATAAGTTATTCTCTACAACATCTGCTAGTAACAAAAATTAGCTGTTTTATGTATTTTCCTTGTAGATTAAATACACTTACAAAAATAATTCAAAATATATGGCAGTTGCTCTTGCAGGACAATTAAGAGAAGGGACAAAAAAATCCCATACTATGGCAGAAAATACTGGCTTTGTGGCTTGTTTTTTAAAAGGAGTTGTTGAACAAAAATCTTATAGAAAATTAATTAGTGATTTATATTTTGTTTATGAAGCTATGGAAGAAGAAATTGAAAGACTGGTCAATGAGGAACATCCCGTAATAAAACCTATAGGTTTTAAATCGTTATACAGGAAAGAAACTCTTGTAAATGATCTTAAATTTTATTTTGGTGAAAACTGGAAGAATGAGATTAATATTTCTAACTCAGCAAAAGAATATGTTGAAAGAATCCGAGAGGTCGCAAAAAATTCACCAGAGCTATTAGTTGGTCACCACTACACTCGCTATATAGGAGATTTATCTGGAGGGCAAATCTTGAAAAGGATCGCTAAAAAAGCATTAAATTTGCAGGGAAATGATGGTTTAAATTTTTATGAGTTTGAATTAATCGCTGATGAAAAGAAATTCAAGGAAGAATATTCCCTTACTTTGAATCAACTTCCAATAAATCAAAAGACTGCTGATCAAATCATTCATGAAGCTAATCAAGCTTTCACTTACAATATGAAAATG
>CACNQS010000002.1 GCA_902622625.1 uncultured Prochlorococcus sp. | reverse complement strand
CTATCTGTAATGAATACTTTTTTTCTATTTCTTTTCTCTTTTGTTTAAGAGTTTGTGTTAACAACCCATTTTCTAGAGTAAAGGCATCAACAAAATAACAATCTAATATTTGTTCTTCTGATCTTGCTCCTAATCGACTTTTAAGCAAATTATTAATTTGTGATTTGAAAAATGTACCAATTTTCTTATTCAGGTTTAATTTTGAAAGGTCTTCTTCCAAAAACTTGCTTTTAACCAATTCGAAATTAGGAACTACAAGGGCTGTTAAACATTTCTTATCTTGTCCTACTAATTGAATCTGATTAATAAATTCAGAACTAAGAATTTCAGTCTCTAGCGGATTCGGTTCTATATTTTCACCACTTGATAGCACTATTGTATCCTTGGCTCTTCCTGTTATAAAGAGAGAACCATTTGGTATTAGAAAACCTAAATCACCAGTATCAAACCAACCATCCTTGGATAAAACATCATTTGTAGCTATTTCATTATTAAGATAACCTTTCATTACTTGCGGCCCCCTAACAAGAATTTTCCCGACTTCTCTGAACTTAAGAATATTTTTTTTATCATCATTCACTATTTTGATTTCAGTAAATGAAAGAGGCTGCCCAGATGATCCTCTAACATTTAATTCTCTTCTCCTACAAGTTAATACTGGACTAGTTTCTGTGAGTCCATATCCCACCAAAACATCTACACCTAAAGATTCAAAAAAAAGATCTACATGTTCTGGCAATGCACCTCCACCATTAATGGGAAATTTCAGTTTTTCTCCGCATAGTTGTCTAAGAATATTCGGCCATAAAAAAATAGTAGACAATTTATGTAAAGGATATCGGCTAATAACAGAACTCAGTAAGGGGATTTTTGATTTAAAAGTTATTTGATTTATATCTATATTTCTTATCTTTCTAAGACTTCTTTTGAAAACCGAACTATTACTTATCAAAAACTTAATAAGTTTTTGCTTTTTGGAAGGCATTTTTTTCAAAGCCTGAAAAAAACCATCATGTATTGCTTCCCATAGTCTTGGTACAGTAGCCATGACAACAGGTTTTATTTGTGTAATATCATCTTTAAGAAATTTTGGAATTGTATAGTATTGAGAACAACCGCATGAAAAAAAGAAGTATTCAGCACTTCTTTCATAAGAATGCCAGATAGGCAAAACGCTTAATACCGAGGTCCCTGGTTCTGGATCAGCGATATAAGCTAAATTGATTATTTGATGTAAAAAATTTGCATGAGTCAAAGGCACACCTTTAGGTTTTCCGGTCGTCCCAGAAGTGTAAAGAATAGTAGCGACGTCATCAATTTCTGGATTAAATTTTTCAAGATTATTATTTTGTGAATTTTCTTTTTCTACTGAACTTATGAATGTACTCCAACTTATTAAACTTTCAAATTGTTCATCTTCTAAATTGATTATAAATTTCAGTCTTTTTTTTAATTCTTCTTTGTTGTTTAACTTTAGCCAAATTTCCTTAGATTGAACTATTAGTCCTACTGAATTAGAGTGCCCAATAATATATTCTAATTCTACTGAAGGAGAATTAATACCTCTCACTGCATTTATAGCTCCTAAACGCATTAAGCCTTGATCTACCGCTAGCCATCTAGGAGAATTTTCAGATATTACAGTAACTACATCCCCCTTTTTTAAACCATAACTTTCGAAAGAAAAAGAGACTTTTGTTATTAAATCAGCCAGCTCAGAATAAGAAAATTTTTCTTTGTATTTCCCTCTTAAATCGCAAACAGCTAAAGTATCACCACATTTAAATTTTAATTTTTCCCAAATTTGATCTACATGATCAAGGTTCTTAATAAAATCTCTATTTTTGGCAAATGAATTTTTTTTAGAAAGAGGTTTGGCTGCAGGCCAATACGCTAAATCACCCATATTAAATTGATTTTGAAATTTTATTTTCTATTTTGATATAAAATCAAAATTAAATTCTTCCTCGATGGTTTTTTTAACAATTCTCTTGACTTCTTGAATATTTAAATTTTTGTTGTAATCAATCATATTTGCCATAAGACAATTTTCTATTCCGCAAGGAACAATCTTATTAAAGTTTTCTAATTCGCAGTCAATATTGATTGAAAATCCATTTATCGTAATCCATCTTTTACACCCAATTCCAATTGATGCGATTTTCTTATTTCCTATCCAGACACCAGTAAACCCTTTTCTAGAGTGACAATTTATATTAAAAGATCCAAGGATTTTTATAATAATTTCTTCAATTTTTCTTAAGTACCAATTTAAATCTTTATTAAAATTTTTCAAATCTAAAACCAAATACGTTACTAATTGTCCTGGCATATGACAAGTTACCTCACCACCTCTATCAATCTTAAAAACATCATATTTAGCATCATTTAGAGAAAATAGTAAATTATCGTAATTAGATCCTCTCCCCAATGTATAACAGAGTTGATGCTCCCCTATCCAAATAAAATCAGGGTTAGAATTATCTAAAATCAATGCCTCCTGATATTCTTTTTGTAATTTATAAACATCATTAAAAGAAGAAATATTATCAGGTTGTTTAATTATTGCTGTTCTATTATCCATATTTAAGTAGATTTAGAAAGTAAGTAAATATTTTTAGATTTGTTATGAAAATTTTAATCCATGGAAAGAATCTTGAGCTCACTGGAGCATTAAAAGAATATACTGAGGCAAAGATAGAAAAAGCAACACATCACTATAAGGATATCGTTAAAGAAGCTGACATACACCTTTCAATTGAAAAGAATCCAAGAGTCTCGTTCCAAACTGCAGAAGTTACTATTTTTGCAAATGGTACCGTAATTAGAGCTGAAGAAAAAACTGAAAATCTATACTCAAGCATTGATTTAGTTTCAAATAAACTTTGTAGAAAATTGCGCAAATACAAAGAAAGAAATAATAAAACAATTCATAATAAACAATTTAAAAATAAAGATTCTTTACCAATTGAAAGTGTGGAATCAAATTTTTTAGATAAAGCTTTTTTTAAAGAAGGAACTGAAGCAAGTCTGCCTGAGCCATCTATAAAAAATAAATACTTTGAAATGACTCCCATTTCATCAGACGAAGCAAGAAAACAATTAGATCTAATTGATCATGATTTTTATGTTTTTCGAAACAAGAAAAATAATGAACTTCAAGTTATATATAAAAGGAATCATGGAGGTTATGGATTGATTCAATCTAAATAAGTTTTAAATGCCCAATATTGAATATGAATTAAACGAGAAAATTCATGCGATTATTATTAACCCTTATTTATCATGGGAAGATTTCCGTGTGAATTGCGATTTAATAAGAAAATACAACATCAAAAATATTTCTACTTCACTAAATTATTTAACTGATCTTAAAAACTGTTTGTGTAATTACAGTGCGGATATAAACGCCCTTATTTCTTACCCTTTAGCAGATTTACCAGTTTCATTTATTGAAGAATTAGTTTGTTTTGCAAAAGATAAGGGTGCAAAAGGAATTGAATATATTCCAAACTTTTTCAATTTATCCAAAAGAAATTTAGAAACTTTCGCTGCTGAAATTGAGCAAGTTAAATTATCAGGATTACCAGTTTCAATAATCATAAATAAATCAAAACTACAAGAAGAAGTTTTTATTAATGCGATAGAAATATGTTTAGAATTAGGAATAAAAAATTTTCAATTCGGGGACGGGTTTGGATCTCCTCTTACATCTAATGATGTTACGGAAATACTAAAAATAACAGGCTCTCAAAATCAAATAAAAGTTGTAGGTGGTATAAAAAAACTGACACAAGTTATTGATTTGTTTGATAATGGAATTAGTTGCGTTGGAACTTCTAATTTTTGTGAGATTTTCCAAGAAGTAAATTTTTAAATGTCTGGTTCTGGTGAGTGCAGACTAGAGGGTCTCTGTATTAAAGCTTCTCCATTAGGAGAGAATGATAGATTAATAACTATTCTTACTGATGAGCAGGGGATTGTTCGATTAGCGGTACCTGGTGCTAGACGTCCTAAAAGTAGTCTTGCCGCAGCTACTCCATTAACATATTTAAGTCTGCAAATTTTTGGGAAAAGAAATCTTAAATCTGTACGTCAAATTAAAATATTAAAAAGCTATTCTGGTCTAGGGAAAAATATTGAATGTCTTGCAGCCGCGCAAGCAATAACTGAATTAACTTTTTTATTAGTAGGTAATAATGATAAGCAACAAAACTATTTATCTTGTGTTCTTGCACATCTAGATAGGATTTATTTGTATGAAGAATCTAAAGAAGAAGATATTAAAATGCTCTCAATGAGTATTCAATCTTTAATCCATTTATTAGCCATTGGAGGTATAAATTTACCAATTCATCATTGCTGTAAAACTGGAGAACCTATTATTCCGCCTTTAGGAAATTGGGAATGGAGTTGTTATTATTTGCCAAGTGAAGGGTTTTCGTCAATTGAAGATCCTCAAAGTAATCTAAAAATAAATGCATCTGAAGTTGCTCTATTACAAAGACTCCTTTTTCCCGAATTACCAATAAAATCTAATGGAGAGTTATTGGGACCTAAAAAAGTCTGGCTTAAAATATTATTTATTATTGAGACTTGGATCTCTGCTCAACTAGAGAAAGAATTATCTTCACTAAAAATGTTGAGAGAAATATATAGTTAAGATTTTCATAAATCATAAAAAAATTTAAAAATTATGTTCATAGCGGCTCTTACTGTTAACTTTATAAATAGCTAAATCAATTAATGTGGTTCATATTGCCTGGTTAGGTAAAAAATCCCCTTTTTGCGGAAATGTAACTTATGGCAATTCAACTACTAAGGAATTGAAGGCCAGAGGGCATAAAATTAGTTTTATTCATTTCGACAACCCCTCTAGTTCAAATTCATCAAAACCATTATTTCTTGCAAATGATCCTGATGTAAGTCTCCCATATTTAATTAAATCTCAAGTTTATACAATACCCTCACCGAGGGCAGAAAAAGAGCTAAGACTATCATTGGAAAGATTAAAACCTGACATAGTGCATGCAAGCCTAACTTTATCTCCTTTAGACTTTAGACTTCCAGAGCTGTGTAATGAAATTAATGTTCCTCTTATAGGAACATTTCATCCTCCATTTGATGCAAAAAATAGAAATCTAACTGCGAGCACTCAACAATTAACCTATCAACTTTATGCTCCATCTTTAGCAAAGTTCGATAAAATAATTATTTTTTCTGAACCTCAAAAAAACGTTCTTGATAAATTAGGAGTACCTACAGAAAAACAAATAGTTATTCCAAACGGCGTTGATGAAAATATTTGGAAACCTCTATGCGAAAAAAGTAAAAAATATGATCAGGTAAAAAACAAACTTGGAAATGAAAGAATCTTTTTATATATGGGAAGGATTGCAAATGAGAAAAATATCGAGGCACTTTTACGTTCTTGGCGCCAAACAAAAACTCAAAATTGCAAATTAGTTATTGTTGGGGATGGACCAATGAAGCCAACACTTGAAAATAGTTTTTCTAACCTTGGTAATAAGAAATTAATTTGGTGGGGTGCCGAATTAGATTTAGAAACTAGGATAGCAATAATGCAAATAGCAGAAGTTTTTTTCTTACCAAGCTTAGTAGAAGGTTTATCATTATCACTTTTAGAGGCAATGTCTGCTGGTACTGCTTGTGTAGCTACAGATGCCGGAGCTGACGGTGAAGTTTTAGATAATGGAGCAGGAATAGTAATTTCAACTGATAATGTGGCTGCACAATTAAAAACTATAATCCCAATTCTTGTGGAACACCCTTCATTTACAAAAGATCTTGGAGAGAAAGCTAGAGAACGTATACTTCAGAGATACACAATTACTAAAAATATAAATTCACTTGAAAAAGTTTATATGAACTTAAAAGATAATTCAAAAACCTAACGAAACTCCTTACTTCTATTACTAGCTGAAACTATTGATTCCATTAATGCTGACCTTACACTCTTTTTTTCTAAAACCCTTAAAGCAGAAATAGTTGTTCCACCTGGAGAGGTTACTAAATTTTTAAGCTCAGAAGTAGTAAGTTTATTTTCCTTTATTAGAGAAATAGTCCCTAGTATCATTTCCATAACAAGTTCCTCTGAAATTATTTTTGGTAATCCCCCGCTTAATCCTCCATCACTTAATGCTTCTATGATTAAAGCAATAATTGCAGGACCTGATGAAGTTAAAGCTAAAAATATATCAAGGTATTCTTCAGTAAATTCATAAATTTTACTAGTATTTTCAAACAATTTTTTTGTAAATTGTTTCTGATCTTCTGTAATTTCTTCTCCCCAAGAAATCCCTGTTAAACCTTTTCCAATAGTTATTGGAATATTTGTAACCACCCTTACACATTTATGATTAGGAAACTTTTGAGTAAGTCTATTTATTGAAACCCCGGCAAGAATTGAAACTATAAAATTGTTCTTATCTTTTATATGATGGGCCTCACTTATATCATTTAATTGTTGGGGTTTTATCGAAAGAAGTTTATATTGACAATCCCAAATTATTTTTGACTCTTTAGAACCTGATTTATAAACGTTTATATTATGTTTATAATTTTTTTTTATTTTTTCTATACTTTTTTCTGTTTTTACAACACAAAAAACATTCTCTGGCTGAATTAATTTGTTATCTAATAGAGGGGTAACTATAGCATTTGCAATATTTCCAAAACCAATAATCGCAATTTTATCTTTCACAGATTAATCATGAATAAGCACTTAATTTAGAATTTCCCCATGCTGGTTCAGGGGTAGTATTTTTGCCCAAACTATATTGTGGTGCGTTTTCTGTAGACACAGAAGAAGGAGAAGCTTCTTCTGGGGAAGAACTAGTTACATTTACACAACTTGGAGCAAAAAGAAAAATACTTTCACCAACTCTCTCTTGATGTCCATCAATTGCATATGTGCCCCCAGCAATAAAATCAACCGCTCTTTGAGCTTGATCAGGATCCATCATAGTTAAATTAAGAATTACAGTTTTTCTCTCTCTTAGTGCTTGTATAGCTTGAGGCATCTCATCAAAACTTCTTGGTTCCATTAAGCTTACTTCTGAGGATGAATTTGAGATTCCAGGCATACCAACTACTTTTGATGATCTGTTGTTATTCATAAAATCGAATGGATTTGAATTTGCAAGGGCATTTGCATTCTTTGGATGTTGTTTGAAATTATTAATATCATTTAATTCATCCTCTGAAGGATAATCCAACTCATCAAAATCATCATCGAGATACTCATCCCCTGCAACAACTGCCTTTAATCTAGAAATAAGTGACACCTTTTAAATCCTCTTGAAATTGATTACTAAGGTTTAGAACCTTGAGTAATAGATCCATTTTTAAATGAATAAACTACCTATACTTAAATAACGTTAGTTGAACTTTACTGCAAGCTTATAGATAAGATTTTTATAAAAAAATAACTAATTAAGATCTGCCTCCAAAAATCAATGATCCTAATCTTAACCACGTTGATCCAGCGTCAATAGCTTCCTCCCAATCACCTGACATCCCCATGGAACAATCTGGTAGTTGAAGAGAATCAGCGAGAGCACGACATTTTTTGAACAAACTTGAATTTTCTTTGGAGCTAAGTCCTTTAGGATTGATAGTCATCAAACCGGTTAAAGAAATATTCTTCAACTCTTGAATTTCTCTCCATTTCAAAATTAAAAATTCAGGATTAAAGCCTCCTTTAGTAGGGTCATCACTCAACTTAACCTGCAACATTATTAATGGATTTTTCTTCTCTTGACGAGAAATATTAGAAATCTTTTGCAACTTTTCAAATGAATCTACTGAATGAATATATTTAAAATTTTGGACTATTTTTCTTATTTTATTACTTTGTATTCTTCCAATAAAGTGCCAATTTATTTGTTTCAGATCTTTTAAGGTTAATTGTTTTTCAAGCGCCTCTTGAACCTTACTTTCACCAAAATCGTTCTGACCTATATTTTGAATAGTCTTGATTTCTTGACTTTTAAATCCTTTACTTACCGCAAGAATATTTACATTTGAAGGAATTTTATTTTTTATTTCTAAATAATTTGCAGGGTTCACATTTTATAAGAAAGTTTGCGTAAATAAATTCTCCCACTTAGATAGTTCTTCAGATCCTTTTCTTCTAGCTTTTTGAAGGTTTAATTCCGCCTGATTACGAGCATCTAAGTAAGGTATAACTTCAAAAAAAACTTCTCTCTGTCTAACTTCTACCAAAAAAAACATTTTTTGAGCATATAAAGTCGCATAAATATCTCTCCCATCATTTCCAGGAGATACTTGGTACAACATCCCAAATGTTGGATGGTTTAAATAACGCTCAGAACTCAAACCTAAATATTGTGTTATTTATAATGCACCATACAGTTTTCTAAGAAAAATTGCTATGCAAATAAAACAAATCGATAATGTATTAACAATTACATTGAGTGATTTTGAAGGATAAAGAGTTCTAAATCTGTTGGTTTTAATAATAATATTTTTTTTTGAAAGTAATGATTCTGCTCCATGATCAATTCTCAGAAAAATATTTTGAAATAACCTCTCCACTAAGATTAATAAAACATTAAAAGATTTCTTTAATCCTAAATTTCGAAAATTTATTGATCTAACTGACACTGATTTAATGATATTTTGAAGTTCTTCCTGCACTAGAGGAATAAAACGTAATGCAATTAACAACTGAAACAGCCACTTACTAGTTGGCAATCCAATCTTTTTTAATGGATACATAAACCAACTTAATCCCCATACAATGTCTTCCTGCAATGTGGTTAAAAGCATCAAATTCACACTATGAATAACGGTAAATATCAAAGTGGAGGTTTTTATTCCTAGTTCAAAGGCTTTTCTTGATAAGTTAAAGGGACCAAAATTAATAAACCAAATCTTCTGCGAAGGAATTTGCAAAATATTCCATTCTTTTTGGCTTTCCAGTACTACTTGCAACTCATTGGGATTTCTCAAGTTGCCATCAAGAGACTGAATATCAGAAGAGGCAAGAATTGATATAAATCCAATTAAAAGTGATAAGCATGAGAGAAAAAATAATGATCGCCACCATACTCTAGATGGCAATAAACTTAAAAAAGTAATTAATAATAAAAAACCAACTAAACTCAATCTCCATATTGGACCTGCCCAGATTGGAGTGATTAAAAATATCATTACGATAATTATTTTTAATCTACTATCTATAATTCTTAGCCAACTTCTATTACCATGAACGTATTGACCAACAGAAAATTTGGTTAGCAAATTCATTAATCTTTTTGAATTAACTCAATATTTTCTCTTTCGACTTCTTTATTTAAAGCTCTTTGCTGTTTCCCTCTCCAAAGTAAAATGAGGGGTGTGCCTTCAAACCCTAAATTTACTCTAATTTGTTTTTCAATATATCTTCTGTAAGTTATTCCGAATAATTTAGGGTCATTTACAAAAAGAGTAAAAGTGGGAGGTTTGTTTTTTACTTGAGTACCGTAATAAAGCCTACCTTGCTTTCCGCTTCTCTTCGTTGGAGGACTTTTCCAACTGATTGATTCTTTAAGTACTTCATTAACTACAGATGTTGTAACTCTTCTTCTATGTTGATTTACAGCATTAAGAGCATGCTCAAAAATATTATCAACCCTTTGACCAGTTAGGGCAGATATAAAAATCATTTTTGACCAGTGTAAAAAATAAAGTTTAGATCTAAGTTCTTTTTCTACTTGATAAATTGTTGAACTATTTTTTTCTACAAGATCCCATTTATTAACAACAATTATGCAAGCTCTGCCTTGTTCTTCTATGCGCCCAGCCAGCTTCTGGTCTTGATCAGTTACTCCATCAATAGCATCTATAACTAAAACACAAACATCACTTCTATCTATAGATTTAAAAGCCCTATTAATACCAAAAAATTCAGTGCCATATTTAACATTTTTCTTTCTTCTAATCCCTGCAGTATCAATAATTTTCCAATGATTATCGCCTTTTTTAATGAGCGTATCTATTGAATCAGTTGTCGTACCACTAATATCACTAACTATTGCTCTTTTTTCTCCACAGATTGAATTTAACAAACTAGATTTACCAACATTAGGTCTTCCAATAATAGACATCATTATCTTTTCTTCATCATACTGGATATTATTTTCAGGAAGTTCGCCAACAACGAGATCTAAAAGATCTCCAGTACCTGAACCATGAATGGCTGAAACAGGGTTAGGTTCGCCCAATCCTAATTTCCAGAACTCTGAAGCTAGGGATATTCCTAGAGTAGTCGATTCACATTTATTAACAGCAACAATTGTTTTACAGCTTGAGTTTCTTAACCATTTTGCTATTGATAAATCACCATCAGTAACGCCTTGATTACCATCTACCACTAGTAACGCGAGTGAAGCCTCTTCTAGAGCTAAGAAAACTTGTGTCCTTATCTCTGGGAGAAATTCACTATCATCATCAAAAACTAAACCTCCAGTATCAACTATTTGAAATTCCCTACCTCCCCATGAAGCATTTTGATAAGTTCTATCTCTTGTAACACCTGGCTTATCAAAAACTATTGCATCATTACTTTGGCAAAGACGATTAACTAAGGTAGATTTACCAACATTAGGTCTTCCGATAATTGCTATTGTAGGAAGAATCAATTCTTCTCTCCAAAGAAAGTAGTATCCATTACAACTATACCTTTAATAGAATCATTTACCTTTTTCAAAAAAACTTATTTAATTTCTGGATCGCCAAAATGTCCTTTAACTGGATTAACAGGGGGTGAACTAGGACTTGGCATTAATCCACTATCTTTTGAAAAACAATCATTTTCAATCGCCCAATAAATCAACCAATTTACTGCCGTCGCTCTCCTAGTTCTTCTTGGATAGAGTTCATTAATCTTATAACCTTTAAAATTGAGAAAATTTTTCAATCCCTGTTTATATTCTTTTGGAATTGATCGAGTCAAATGTATTGAGGCTGGTCGCTCTGAAATTATTTGAGGAGCTTTTTCAAATTTTTCTGACCAATAAGAAGGAGTTAATGCGCTAAAAGCCCAATCATTTATGGAGAGTTCTTTAATATAAAAAAGTCTTTCCCAAACCAATTCACAAACAAAAACATCACTAACCCTATCTTCGAGAACAAAAAATAATAGATCCTTACATATTGGCCATGTAAATTGATTTTCAACAAATTTTTCTTTTTTATACATTAATCGAACCTTATCAAAATTAAAGAAAAATAAGGCATAAATTTCTTATTATATTGTGATGCATATTGAATAATTTGATCAGGCATCCCAACACTCAAAGCTATTAATGTTGTATTGATGATATCCTCTTTTTTTAAAATTTCCCTAACTAAATTCCATCTTTTGCCAACTTTCATAATGGCCAATACCGTTCTATTTGCCTTACTTTCCCTAATTAGGATTGTTATTTCAGATTCTGAAGAGGGGCATTCTTTGATGATTAATGTCTCGCCTTTTTTTACTAAATCAAAATCATTCAAAGCTGCTGCCGCTGAAATAGAGGAAATACCAGGTATTGTTTTGGTAATAATTTCAGCATGATTATTCTTTATTAACCTCAAGATGTTAGAAGAACTTGCAAATAGTGAAGTATCTCCAAGACAAAGTAAAACAACTGATTCGCCATTTTGTATAGATTTCACAATTTTTTCCACGGCATTAGACCATATTTCATCTGGATCAAAATCCTTCCTAGCCATTGGGAAGATAATAGGGATATTTTTTTTAAATTTGGTGTATTTCTTGACTATTTCCGCAGCAAAACTCTTTTTATTATCATCTGATATTGGGAAAACTATAACTTTCGCTTTTTTTATTGCATCCACAGCAGCAATTGTTAAAAGCGATGGATCTCCAGGGCCTACACCAACGATGGTGAATGTTGGTAAATCAGTTTTATATGCATTAAGTAAACTTAAGAACTTTTTTATTATCATTTTTATTCTATTAACTTTAGCTATGTACCCTTGGCAATATAAAAGTTTCTGCCAATATTGCTGACTCAATTTCAGACAATTCCTCTAACCTTTTAAAAGTTTGATTTTTAGAGAATTTAGTTTGCGCTAGTTTCCAGTAAACTCCAAAATGTCTTGCCTCACTCTCTAGCAGAGACTCATAAAGGGATTTAAACGATTTATCTTCATAATTCAGCGCAAGCAAGCTTAATCTTTCATGACTTCTTGCTTCAATAAGTCCTGCTATTAAGAAACTATCAAGCATTCTATTGGGCTCTTCCTTTCTTATATTCTTGGACAATTCAGCTCCATATGGAGGCGGTTTTAAAGACTCAAGAGAATGTCCAAGATCCTTTAAAAAATAAAGTATTTTTTCAAAATGCTCTAATTCCTCTCTCGCTATTGGACTTAAAACTTCTGCCAGTTTTGGTTCTGATGGATATCTAAACATCAATTGAATAGCTACTCCTGCTGCTTTTCTTTCACAATGAGCATGGTCAATCAGAATATCTATTGGATTAGATAATGCGAGTTTGATCCACTCATCTGAGGTAAATGACGATAAATATTTAATATGAGAAGTGGGCCTTTTAAAATCGACTAGCATTTAATCTTTAATACTCAAATATCCAATGATTCCTTCAAGAGCTAAGGAATAACTTGATATACCGAATCCACTAATAATTCCTATAGCTTTATCTGTAAGAAAAGATTCTTTACGAAAATCTTCTCTACTGGAAATATTTGAAATATGTAACTCTACAAACGGAATTTTTGATCCAATTAAAGCATCACGAATAGCAATCGAGGTATGAGTAAAAGCGCCAGCATTTATAAGAATACCTTGGATACTTTTTACAGACTCTTGAATTTTATCTACTATTTCTCCTTCGTGATTACTTTGAAAACATTCAAGATTTATACTTTTTTCTTTAGCAACTTTAATTAAATCTTTTTCTATATCACTCAATGTTTTTTTACCATATATTTCAGGTTCTCTAGTTCCCAAAAGATTTAGATTCGGGCCATTTATCAATAAGATATTCATCATCAATAAAGTCTTTTCTATTAAATGCTATCTAGAAAGAAACAAAAAAACCAAAACATTTTCACACAAAGTGACCATTAACTGATAAGTTCAAATAGTGGGGGTCGGTGCCCGAGTGGATAAAGGGGGCGGACTGTAAATCCGCTGGCTCTGCCTACGTTGGTTCAAATCCAACCCGGCCCACTTTTAAATTGCCCTTGTAGCTCAGCGGTAGAGCACTCCCTTGGTAAGGGAGAGGTCTCGGGTTCAAGTCCCGACGAGGGCACTTGAGCAATTGAATAATATAACTGTGATTTCGTAGATCAGCATTTTAATGAGAATTCAAATATATTTAATATAGTTTGTCTTAAGTAATGCCACTATCGTCATACAAGATGCACAAAATATATATTGCAGCAACCATGAATTATGGTCTTGGTTCTGATGATCCAGAGGAGTTGGCCTACTACAACAAAATCAAACAAGAGATGGATGATATGAAAAAACAACCAATTCAAAAAGGAATTTACCTAAATTGGGACACCCCCGAAGGAATAGATAAATGAACCTGAATACTTTTTTATTAATTGACTGGGGTTTGATGCTTATTGGTCTGCCTTTATTAATGATTCTTAAAGGCAAAAATTGATCAAAATTTTTTTGTATTTTACCCATATTTAAATTCAATTGTTGATCCTTTATCCGTATATGGGAGTACCTCAAACCGTACATATTTTTTAATCGGATGGCCTCTCTTACTTGTTAGAACACATATGTAGCCGTCATGAGCAAATGTCTACCAAATCTACACTAAAAGAAGAATATAAATCTGAGATTGAAGAAAGATCAGAAAAAGAACTTCTTGAAGAAGAAATCAGGAATCAGCAAACATTGGATAGCTTTGTTGAAACTGATAAAAATTGGAGCTGAATAAATTTTATTTACTTAGGAGAAAGTTATGAACTTAAAAAGATCACCATTTTCAATTCTGGACAAAGACAAAAGAGAAATGGACTATATCAAAGGAGTTTACAAGAGAAAAATTCAAGCTGAAATTGAATCTTATAGAGATCCCGAAGACGAAGATAAGAGAGATACAATCCAAGCTCAAGATGTGTTAATGCTTGATAGGATCTCAATTTAGTTATTTTTTTTCTTCTTCTTCTTATCTTTCTTTTTTTTCTTTACCTTTTCATAAACCTCATCAGCCTTCTGTTCAATACTGTCCAGCTTATTTGAAAGTTCCTTGATAGCTTCTGCTTTTCCCTCTTTAAATATTGCATCTTTTACCTCAATAATTTTAACTGGCTCTTCATGAACTAAAGTACCTTTTGCATTTTCAGTTTTAATTACAAACTTATCTTTGATGAAATTGGCTATAAAAATAAGAATAGGAACATGAGCTAGACCGCCTATTACTATTCTTGTTTCTGAATAAGCCATTTATATATTCAAAAGAACTGAGATATTTAAGCATAAATTTAATTTTTAAATTCCTTTTATTAAGCCAATAAACATTTGTAATCATTTCTTGATTCGTAGATAAATAATCTTGCTATTAATTAAATAGAGACTTTTTAAAAAATGCCATTAGACGTATTTCTAATGAACATGTGTGTTGTGGTAATAGCGTTGCTTATAAGAAGAGAAATCAAACTTAAGAAGGCGAGATAAATTATGAAAACACAAATTTTAAAAGAGCATTACATTCCAAATATCCACGCTATTACTCTTTTACTAATGCTTCTTCTATGCCTGTGGTTACCACTTGCACTCAGATTTTTATTAATAATTTAGTCGAACTAATTAGTTAATACTCTTATCTTTAAACTCAGCTATATCCTAATTTAGTTTTAAAGATCTTATATGGGATTCCTGTTACGCATTAAACTTGTATAAGTTTGCATAGTTACTTTTTAGACTAATCAGAAACCCAACTTGTGATTTTCGTTGTGCTATAAATATGTCCTCCAGATTCTATATTCTTAATGGTTTCAGGATCTGAAAAAACATGCTTAGCCACACCTTCCTCAGCTTGATGAATAACAATAACTTCTTTTGGATCAATTAAACTTTTGCCACGATATAGAGGAGTAAGTCCTACCGTTTTATGAAATGCATCTATCTCTGGGCTATCAAACATTTTTACCCATTCCTCAAATGTATTTGAAAGTTTAAAGGTGAAAACAGTAGTTTCAATAGTCATAAAAAAAAACTAATTGCTATTTATTTTAGATCGACTGTCAATAATCAAGAAAAAACTGGTGGATAAGGTGTTTGTCCATTCATTAATGATGTATCAATTGGTTTACAGATATTCATCAGAGCATCTTGTCCGAACCCTGGACCAGAGGGTCCATCTATAAACTCCTGAAAATCTTCAGCTGAAATACCCTCTTTTACTTCCCAAAAACAATATACAGGGCCAGTTTTAGTTACTGCATTTGCAGAATGGTTAAAAAATCCTTTTTCTTTATTAGATGCTACCGCATCATCCCATCCACCACCTGGTGACATTGCCGCATAAGCTGTTTCCCACCATTTTTCAGCTTTTCCTGCCTTAAATTCATGATGAACAATATAAAAAGTTGATGCCATAAAAATAATTTTTGTCCTGAAAATAAAGCTACTTGATATAAGTAAAGGGAAGATTAATTTATTTTGAATTCCTAAATAAAAAAAGGGGGCTAAAAGCCCCAAGCGATCGAATGTCAATAAAAACACCCTTTATCAGAATCCAGATATTGCTTCATAGAAATCAGCGTCTGGGAGTATTTCCTTCAAGGGTTCAATCTCCTTAGCTGGGCCCTGGACCTGCACAGTAATATCTGACACTTCAAAAAGCTTGGGAATCATATGTCCCATATTTTTGAGATGAAATAAAGCGGCAGCACCATCTTTATATGCCTCTCTTACATAAGCCTTATCTGAACCGCATGTAGTGATATTAAAAAAAAGGCAGTCAGGTTCATTAGCTTTTGTCAGTTCCAAAATTTCTTCTAAAAGAGCTATGCACTGGTCCATCTTCCCATCCTTGATTTTGAAGTGGGGATGGATAGAAACCATGGTTGTATCTAGAGACATTAATTTATAGATATTTCTCCTATCTTTCTAGCAACTAATCTTTATGAAAAAGTTAAAAATATGGATTATCTAAAAATTAAGAATGTTAATTTGGTATCGCTTGTACCGTTTATATGTTTTTTGAAAGCTATTAATTGGATATGAGTTATTTTGCTGAACCAAACCATATTGAATATGATGCATGGTTCGATGAAAACATCGACCCAGTGGATCTTGTTAATTATTCAGATGAAAAGGAGTTCAGTGATTCAGTACACTTTAAGTTCCATAAGATGTCAACTAGAAATTTAACGATTGGTTCTTCTGATAATTTTCACTGGTAAGTAAAAGATTTTTCATTCCATATATATTTATGAATCTTACGCAGAATATGTTCCATCACTTTCTCTTCTTGCCTTAGCTAATACAATTTCATCTACAACTTTTTCAATCATGTAAGCACTTTTTTTACCAAAACATTTTTCTTTTTTAATACTCTCAAAATCATTTGGGATTAAATCATTATATTCACAACAGTCGCATTTAATATCAATTTTCTTACCTCTGAAAACCTCTAAAGCTCTAGAAAAAATCCATTGCTGAACTGAAATACTTTCCCAACTATCAAAATTTGACCATTCATCAAAATCTCTATTAAAGATGCCTTTTAATCCATCAGCCTCATTTACATATACTAAGTATGAATCTTTTCTTGGTTCATCATTGATACCAATTGTTTTGACAGAATTTTGATTCATTAAATATAGATTGATTGAGTAGCCTTATAAATCTAGAGGATAATTTCAAAAATATAAACAAAAAAATGTCTCAAATAAGATCATTAATTGCTTTATCCAATCTAGAAGTATGATTTGTATTTCTGAGTAATTCAAAATCCTTAAAATCAAAGCCGGGGCCAACACAACAACTCACTAAAGTAAATTCGCCTGTACTTTTTGCAGCTTGCCAATGTCCAGATGGGATCATTTCTACTGGATTATTGGAATCTAAAATTAAATTTCTTATTAACTTATTATCATTATCTAGGCACCATAAATTCAGAGGATCACCCCTTAAATAAATCCAAATTTCATCTGCATTTTTTACTCTGTGCCAAGCACTTTTTGCATCTCTCTCCAAAAGATAATAAATTCCCGTAATAAAGTTTCTACTTTGGCCATCTTCCCTTATTAGAGAATTCTCACTCCTTACTATCTCTCTAAACCATCCACCCTCAGGATGAGGAGATAAATTGAATTGTTTAATTATTTCTATGTTTTTTTTATTAGGATTCACATCACAAAATATCTTTCAAATTTCTCTTATTAATTAAAAGCAAACTAAAAAAATCAAAATAAACTATATTTTCTAAAAAATTAAGCACAAATAACTGACAAATCTATAAAATTATTATTTTCATCTGCCAGTTCAGTAATGATTCTATTGAGCCATTCAGAGGTCGTTTCACAATAGCCTACATTTAAAATAGTTTTTTGATTTGATGTTTCTTCTTTATTCATAGTTGAAGTATTTTTATATAAATTAGTCTTTAATTAAATCTATGTGAATAAGTCTTAATTACTATCTATTTTAAAAAGTTGTATTTAATACATATTTAAGAACTGCTAGTAAACAAATAAAATTAAATCGTTGACAAGAAAATGTATACAAGTAAGAGTAGAAAAAATTTATTATTTAACCTATGAATAACATCAAGATTGAGGAATTGATGAAAGTAAGGTTCGATGGTATTGCTAATAGAATTGGGCAATTAAGCAAAAGGGAAAGTGAGTCTTTATTACTTGAGCATCTTGAGTGGTTGGAGGGCGGATGGGAGACTGAAGAAATCTTATTTTTAAAAAAACCCTACAGAAAATGGTGGTTCTAACTCCACTTCTATAAATAATTAATGATGGCCTAAGGGACCAGGGCCAGAGCCTATTTTATAAGAATTGTCTAAAGATTTCTCAACAAATAATTTCGCTTTTTGTATGGAATCAAATAGATCAAAACCTAAAGCCTTGTAACCACAAATAGCAGCACTCAAAGTACAGCCACTTCCGTGGGTATTTTTTGTATCTATAAAATTATTAAATAGCCACTCTTTTCTACCATTTAAGTCAAGGAAAAAATCCTTCCCTTTCATATCTTTTAAACCGCCACCTTTTATAAGTACCGCTTTAGCTCCAAGACCAATAATTTTTCTTGCTGAATTTTCGATATCTTCTTTACTCCTTATTTCTAAACCAGAAAGTAGATTTGCTTCATAAATATTTGGAGTTACCAAATCAGAAATTGGTAATAAGAGTTTTTTATAAGCATTAATAGCAGAATCTTCCAGTAATTTAGAACCAGTTCTTGTAACCATTACTGGGTCAATAATTTTGGTTATTTTGTATGTATTTAATTTTGAAGCAGTATCATTAATTATCCTTTCATTTAATAACATTCCAGTTTTCAAAGCATCAATACCAAAATCAGCAAATAAAGTATCTAACTGATTTAATAAAGTATTCTTCTCTACTGGTTGAACGCATGTAACCTCTATACTATTTTGTGCCGTAATACATGTAATAACAGAACATCCATGTACTTTAAGAGCCATGAAAGTTCTCAAGTCAGCCTGTATGCCTGCTCCACCTCCAGAGTCACTACCTCCTATTGAAAGTGCAATTTTTGAATACATAATTTATTAACTGTTTTTTGAAAGTACTATAAATAAATTTTAATTTAAATCAGAAATCTGAATATGCATTAAAAAAATCTAACTCCAATTCCATAGCTCTCCTGTATAAATATTTGGCATGATTAATATCATATGTTTCTTTATTAGTCTCAATAAGATTTTCAAGTGAATCTGCTAGCTTTTCAAAGCTCTCATCAGAATAAGTAATTATCCATTCTTTATATTTAATGTCAAAATCCTCCTTATACAAACTTTTTCCTATCCAAGAATAAAGTCGCATACATGGAGTCATTGCAAACATTATTTCAACGGAGCTAAGTCTTTTGGAAGCATCATCAAGAAAATCTGTATAATTTTTAGTGGCTTTTTTTATATAGTTATTAGACAAATCAATATCCCATTCTTTTGCATATGTTTCATGAAGTATTAACTCCTCTGAAACGCCCATTAAGAGTTCACTTAACTTCCTTATTGAGTACTTATCTTTTGATTTGGAAACAGCAAGACCATAAGCCCTAGCAAAAGTTTCTAAAAAGAAATAATCTTGAGCTAAATATTCTTGAAATATATTTTTAGGGAGACTTCCATTCTTTAAACCTTGAACAAATTTTGTATTTAAACTTAGTAAAGCAATCTCATAATTATCCTTCCAAAGTTTTTTTGTTATTTTCATTTTTTTGATTTTTAGTTATTCTAAAATTTTTTATATTTTTTACCTACAAACTTAATCTTATTTTTCTAGGATTAAAAGAAAAAATTATGAAAGAAATAAATATTTTATGGTTTAAGAAAGATTTAAGAATTTTTGATAACGAAGCTCTCTGTGAGGCTATTAAAGATAATGATATTTTACCTATTTATATTATTGAGTTAGATATTTGGAGCCAAAATACTCATTCAGATAGACAATGGCAATTTTGCAAAGAAAGTTTAATAGACTTAAGAAATGCACTTGCTGAGATTGGACAACCATTAATTATTAGGACTGGCAATGTTATCAATATTTTTGATGAAATTAGTTCAAAATTTAAAATCAAAGGTATATATAGCCATCAAGAAACCGGAGATTGGCTTACTTATAAAAGAGATCAAAAAGTAAGAGAATGGGCTTTAAGCAAAAATATTATTTGGAAGGAATTTCTACAATTTTCAGTTTTTAGAGGAAATTTAGATAGGAATAATTGGTCTAAAAAGTGGCAAGAAAATTCTGAAAAAAACTTACTTAAAGCTCCATTAAGAATTAATTCTATTAACTTTGATGTTGGAGAAATACCCTCAGACGGAATTTTCCCCTTTAAAAAAGAAACTTGTCCAGGAAGAATGCAAGGTGGAAGAAAGAGAGGTTTAGAGAGAATGCAATACTTCTTTAGTAAAAAATTAGATTCTTATTCAAAAGATATTTCTAGCCCAGAAAAGTCATTTGATAGTTGTTCAAGACTATCCCCATATATTTGTTGGGGATGCATTTCATTAAAAGAAATTTTTAATAAAGCAAATATATCAAAAAACAATAATTCTAGGATGTTAAAAAGTAGATTAACTTGGCATTGTCATTTTATTCAGAAACTTGAAAGTGAACCAGAACTAGAGTTTAGGGAATTCCATCCTTTTTTTAAAAACATTAGAGAAAAAAATAATGAATTACTTTATTCATGGAGTTCAGGTAATACAGGCTTTCCTTTTATAGATGCATGTATGCGCTCATTAAATTTCAATGGATGGATTAACTTCAGGATGAGAGCGATGTTAATGTCTTTTGCTAGCTATAATTTATGGTTACCATGGCAAGATTCAGGTTCTGAATTAGCAAATAAATTTGTAGATTATGAGCCTGGAATACATTGGAACCAATGCCAAATGCAATCTGGAACTACTTCTATAAATACCAATAGAATTTATAATCCTATTAAGCAGGGAAAAGATCATGATCCTCAAGGAAAATTTATAAAAAAATGGATACCAGAATTAAAGCATATATCACTTAATTTCATTCATGAACCATGGCTATTATCTAGATTTAATCAAGAAGAATATGAACAAATTAATTACACTAGACCAATAATTGACATCCCAAATAGCACTAAAACTGCAAAGAAGAAAATCCAGGAAATCACAAAACAGGATGGATATTGGGATATCTCAAAAGAAATTTATTTAAAGCATGGCTCTAGAAAAAGGCTTAGAAAAAACATAAATAATAAAAAAACTGTTTATAAGGAAAAGGAAAAACAATACGAACTGAAATTAGATTTCTAAATTTTATTGTCAGAAATTTCTAGATTCCTTTTAGTGCCTAGGAAAGTTTTTTAAATTTTGAAATTAAATATATAAATCCACGATGAACTAATGCAAGCTTTAATGTATTTATTAGATTTTATTAATTATGTCTGAAAGATTTGAATGGGATGATACCAATAGTTCAGGTATATGGTGGAGTACTAATGTAAGTATTAGAGACGAGTGCATTTTGCTCAAAGAAGATACTAAATGCGAAGATTCTGATATCGTCGAACTTCTTAGGAGTATTGCACAAAATATTGAAGATAATGGCCTTTAATTTTTAAAAGAATATTTTATCTTTTAGAGATTTTGAATTCCTTTTACAGCTTTTATTAATTCGATACTAATACCTTTTTCACTCATTGAATGACCAGCATCATCAACAATAATTAATTCAGAATTCTTTAATTTCTTATTTAGATCCCAAGCACTCCTAACAGGACATACAACGTCATACCTCCCCTGAATTATTTTTGTTGGAATCGATTCTATTGTTTCTATATTTTTCAAAATAAAATCATCTTCTAAGAAAATATTATTAATAAAATAATGACATTCGATCCTTGCAAAGGCATCTGAAAAAGAATTAACTTCGGACTTATCAAAATCAAATTTTTTATTTATTAAATGACTAGTTGAGAGTTCCCATTTTGTCCAAGCTGCCGCTGCTTTTGATCTAAGATTCGCATCTGAAGATGTTAGATAATTATAAAAAGAACTTATTAAATCATTTCTTTCTTCTTTTGGTATTACAGAAATATATTCTTCAAATTCATCGGGGAATATCTCACTTGCACCATATTGATAGAACCATAACAATTCAAACTTTCTGCATAAAAATATCCCTCGCAAAGTTAAGCTCATAACTCTTGAGGGATTTTTAATAGCATATACAAGTGCAAGTGTTGAGCCCCAAGATCCGCCAAACAAATGCCAACTTTCTATTTTTAGAAGAATCCTTAATTTCTCAATATCATCAACTAAATGATTAGTCGTATTTTCTTTTAATTCGGAGAAAGGAGTAGAAGAGCCGCAACCTCTTTGGTCAAATTGAATAATATCGAATTTATCTGGGTCAAAGTATCTTCTATATCTTGGTTGACTGCCTCCTCCTGGACCGCCATGAATAACAAGAATTTTTTTGCCATTTGGATTGCCAGATCTTTCCCAATAAATAGTATGAATATCACTTACTTGTAAAAAACCCTTTTCACGTACTTCAATTTTCGGAAACAAAACTTGATCTTTCATTTTGAAATATTTTTAATCACTTTATTAATCCATATTATCCAAAAAGAAGTCTAGTTTATAATAAATTTGTTAAACAAAAAAAAGGACTGATTTTACAGTCCTTTTTAATATTTGATTTCCTTCTTACAGGATATAAAATTACATATTTTAAAGTCTATTTACTCATAAACCTAGAATACGTGAATTCGGGGATTTCTCTCGATAATTTCAGTCCCTTTTGTCGCTAGTAATTATAAAGCGAAGTCTTATCAGACTAATTGATTGAACTTTAATTTTCGAATAATCCCATTCTCAGGAATACGCTTCCTATATTTTGGAATTTGCTAAATTTCAGGCGGTCTATCAATCATTTAGATTGCCTCCGAACTCAACATTTATAAATTACTCCTTTTTATATTTTCAGTAAATCCGTAAATATGCTGATTTACTTTTTTCTTTATTTGTAAGAGGATTTTAATGACCCTTTGTTTTTTTTAGATAAATAAAAAAAGTTAAAGTCTATAATATTTAGTTATTCAGATTCGTAGAGCAAAATAGATTCAATTATTCTTTTATCACTATCAGAAAGTTTATAGTCTTCCCATTTCCACTGTACAAATTTTACACACTCATCAATAGAAGGATTCTTATCCCTGCACTTTCGCCACTCTCTAATCCAATCTGCCAAGGCAAAAGTAATTTTTGTAGTAAGCATATTTACCAATCAGGGTAATTAAAATCTAGGCCAATAGGTTCTTCGTAAAATTCCCCTTCTTTTATACCTTTATCATATTTTTCAATAATCTTTTTATAAGAAGCTATTGAAGGAATTAAATCTCCTACATATATTGGCTCAATCATAATTGATATAATGATTTTAATTATTTATTCTTCTATATAAGAATTTAATAAATAGATTATTAATATTCATTATGGATTTCATCAAAAAGAACAAGATCCTAACACTAATGGCTGTAATTGCAGTTTTATCATTTGCATTAGAAAAAGTAGGCGTAATAAACCCTTAAATTAATATAAGTTTATTTGTTAAATACTTCCTAATTAAATAAGTAAACCGATACTATTACTGCAAAAATTAGCAATGGAGATAATAATGTAAAAATTAAAGTTGAAAGATTAATCAGCATAAATTTTAAAAAAATACACAAATTTAATAAACATCACTTTTAAGCATTTGCAATAAGTAAAATTTAAATTATTACGATATAAAAAAACATTTGAACAAAGGAAGATATAAAGAAGAATATGAAGAGGGCTCAGACTTACTATGGCCTAGTGATAAAGAAGATAAAATAACTCGTCAATTTTATAAAGATTTATCTAATCTTTCGAAAAACATAAACTATAGTAAAAAGAAAAAGTTAAAACTTTTTGAACAAGTAATTAGAATAATAAGAGGCAAAAGCTGGGGTTAATTAATATTCAAACTAAAATGAAAAATGTAATGATACTAATAAGAAGTTTTTTCCTTTTAAGACCAAGATTTTTATCCACTATATTTTTTATTCCTATCCTTTATGGCATGGGCTGGGCTTTATCTCAGCCACTTTTATTATTTAATTTTGAAAAAGAAAATTTATCCTTAATTGGTACTGTTATTACTTTCTTACTTTTTATCTTTTTACTCCCATATTGGTTTTATATCAAACGAAACAAATCAAATACTTGGATACTTCTTGGAATAACAAAAGACAAATTATTAAAAAACTTTGTCAATTTTTCTCGAGGTATTTTATTTGCTTTATTTTTAATAATTATAATTCTGTTACCACTATTGCAAAAAAATTATATTTCTTGGATAGGAGAATTCTCGCCAATAATATTGTTAAATTCTATTGTACTGGGATTAGGTGTTGGATTCGCAGAGGAAATAATTTTTAGAGGCTGGTTACTAGAAGAATTAAAATTTGAATATAGTAATAAAATATCAATAGCTTTACAAGCTATAATTTTTAGTTTCGTTCATAATTTATCCAATGAGATCTTTTGGAACATAGTAGGATTACGTTTGGGATTTATTTTACTTGGGATATTTCTATCATTAGTAAAAATTAGATATAAAGGTTCTTTATGGAATTGCATAGGAATTCATGGAGGACTTGTGGGTATTTGGTTTTTATTAAATAATGGATTAATAGAATTCAAAGAAAATACACCTTCTTTTTTAGCAGGGCCTTTTACACAAAATATTCCAAACCCAATCGGAAGCTTTAGTGCAATTTTAATATTACTTTTGTTATGTATTTTTTATACATTAAAATCAAAAAAATTTTTTAATAGACGTTTTAATTAGATATAAATACCGATTGATTTTTAATTAGTAATTGTCAGATTAGAATAAAGCTTAATACTGATATGAACTTTGATGCTGGAATAAGATTTATTGTGTTTTTAATAATTTTTGGAGTTACAAACTATCTAATGATGTTGAGAAGATATGAAAACTACCTCAAAAAAAAGAAATATTTGCAACGGGAAAAAATTTCCAGGCTATACCCTAAAGGTTCATTTATTTTCTGAATTTAAAAAAAAGCTTTTGTAGCATTTCCTCACCATTTTTTATTAGTTTTTTGCCAACCTTCATTTAACAATTTTTGCCATAATAATCTCGCTTCTTCAATAACAATTTTTTTTCTAGTTTTCATTAATGGAGGATTTTCTCCATGAATTCCCATAATAATTCCTTCTTCAATAAACATATAATCAATAGATTTATCAGAATAATCTCTATCTTTGTAGAAACGCATCACCCCTACAAAATTGGAGTCAATTAACCAGAAATCATTAGTTGAATGCAATTAACCAAAATAAAATTAAATTTATCACATGCTTTGCTTACAATCTGCGAGGAAAATATTTATTTAGTTTATTCATATTTGATATATTTTTTCTTTTTGTCTACTTTTTTTCAATTCGCCACGTTTTTTCTTAACCTCAACTCTTTTCTTTTGTGATGCTTTAGTAGGTTGTGTAGATTTTCTTAATTTAAATGGTTTATTTAAAGCATTTTTTATGATCGAACTAAATTTCATTAAGGCTAGCTGCCTATTTAATAATTGATTTCTGTGTTCTTGAACTGCTAAACGCAAGCTATTATTTACTAATTTGTTTTTCAAGTTTCTTTTAAGAATTTCTTTCTGATAATCATCTAATACTTTGGAATCTTCTAAATCAAAAATAATCTCTACTCTGCTTTCAATTTTATTTACATTTTGCCCTCCAGGACCGGAGGATCTTGAAAATCGCCACTTAATTTCGTTGGATGGGATTACTAATGTTTTAGTAATTTTTAAATCCATTTTTAGTTCTTTTTGATTTAAATTTTAGAATCATCTCCTTAATACTTTAAAACATACCTTAAAAATCGATCGGTAAATACTGGGCGGTTATGTTAGGTAAACCGAAATTCGGTGTATTTGCCGTATCAATATCTTCGGTATTTATCCTTTCATATTCCAAAGAATTATCAGATATTGAATTTGTACTAATTCAAAGGTCACTTATGTATTCAATGTTTGATCTTCTTTTTGAAACACCTTCATATCACCCTGTATATGTTATTTCCGATAGTGAAATGAAGGATTTAAAGAAAAACCAACATCAAGAAGAGCTTGATGAAATTACAACACAAAAAGTAAGACTTGAAGATGCTTTTAAAGCTCAACTAAAACATCTTGAAGAGAGAGAAAAAGAAGTAAAAAAAGAACTTAAATTACTCTCAGCCTCAAAAGATAAATAATTTATTTTTAGAGAAATTACTTTTTTCAAAGACGGTTAAAAACCGTCTTTTTTAATTCTTCTAGTTTTAAGGTATCTTTTAAATCCACAGATTTTAAAAATATTTTCCATAATTAAAGAATGAATAACAATAAAGAAAAAATAAGAATGTTCTTACCCTTTAGTTGGGTAATTTGCGCAGCAATATCTTTTGCTTATATAAATTCACATTTAATAAATACCTAACATAAATGTCTTATCCCTCAAGAGACGAAATACTCGCATCTTCAAAAGGATGGGTGGCATCTTTTTTAAATTTTCTTCCTGGTTTAGGATCAGGTTACTTATATCAAAGAAGATGGAAACCCTATTTTTTTACCATCACTGCTAGTACTGCATGGTTCGCTTTAGGTATTTTTTTACAAGGTGGTTCAGATCCTTCTAAAAATGAACAAATAATTGGAATTTCTGGTCTTTTTTTCATATCAATAGTTACAGTTGTAGAAGCCAACTTGGCTTTCAAAAAAGCAAGTAATAAAACAAAAGCTGAAAAAGAGAAAATAATATCCTCTAACAAAAAAGGTTGGTTTAAATAATTCAAAAAATTAGTTCAAAAAAAATATTTTGTTAGTTCTCAGTTTTTTTAATTGTAAAAAAACAAAATTTCCTTTTCTTTGAGACCTTCCCATCCCGAGTCTATTAATAATTGATTCAATGTTTCTTTATCAAAATGCTTAGAACCCGTTTTGACGCATCTATTCCTCATTGATTTTTTAACACCACTCCTTTGTCTTTTATTCTCCTCATCCATAATTCTATTGTATAGATCTAGCATTTTTTGAGGGATTGGAGTACCGTCAAGATCCACTCCATTTTGAATAGCAATATCAACAGCCTGCATTCCCATTTTCTTCATATATTTAAAAAAGCTGAAACTATCATAAAACAAAACTTATTAATCTAAAATTATTTGAATAATAATTTACTGATTTTGAATTTCCTTAAGTACTCTAATAGCCTCTTTAATGTGTTCAGGACCATTCAATAAATCTCTAAAAATATGCCTAACTGTCCCATTGCGATCAATAACGTAAGTTACCCTACCATCCATAAAACCTAACACTTTAGGAACTTTAAAAGTTTTCCTAAGAGAGTCATTCGTATCACAAAGTAATGGATATTGTAATTTATTTTTGTTAGCAAATGCCAAATGACTTGAGGTACTTCCATTACTTACTCCCCAAACTTGTGCACCTAATACTTTAAACAAGTCATATTTATCTCTAAATCCGCAAACTTCTATAGTGCAACCTGGAGTATCATCTTTTGGATAAAAAAACAAAACAAGGGGATTTTTTAAACCTTTATTTGATCTTTTTACTCCATTTTGATCCAGTAAAGAAAATTCTGGAATTTTATCTCCAATCTGCACATTGATTATTATAAAGTTCCATATTAGAGGTTAACATGTTTTTTTTGTGGCCTTAAAGTAAATAACTGATATTAAAGTCAGTTTTTTTGTTTTAAAAGATACTAAAAAATTATTGAAATAAACTAGGGTGAATTTAACTATGGTGAATTTATTAATTCAATAATATGGAATTAATAATTTATATTTTTTTATTTCTTATTCTTTTTATGGGAGTTATTTTTAATTTAAAAATAACTAATTTTAAAAAAGTTAAAGAAATAAGAAACAAAGCTAAAGATTATTCAAAAAAGAATAATTAATTATATAGTGCTAAAATTAAAATTCAATTTTTTCATTTGGAGTAAATACTGAGCAATATTTTTTTACTAGATCCTTTGGCTGACTAGTGGAAGGATTAGTTAATTTTAATTTTAGTTTTTCTATAGCCTCATTAGCATTAATCTCACCGAGTCGATATCTTGCACACGTATCCAATACTTTAAACATTTTTGTGGTAACGGCTTCAGCTGGATAAATTAGAAAAAATAGGTAAAAAACAACAAATAAGTACTTCATTTTTTTAAGATAGTAGATATTTAGCGAATAGTTTCAATAATTTAGAAAAAAATTAATTTAGAAAATAAATTTTAATAGAAAAATCTAATTTGAGTTAAATCTAGGATTTCTATGAAATAATAATAAAAGAAATTAAGATAAAATAACTGTTAGTAATAAATAATCTCGGTGAAAATGAGAAAATTAATAGATAAACATAAAACCCTTATAAATTGGTACCAAAAAAAATTCAAATTGAGTGATTATCAATTACTTTGGTTAGTTTTCTTTAAAGGAGTGTTAGTAACAATAATATTTTTCAAAATTTTTTAATATTAATTAAGCTATTCCGAGAATGAAATTTTCACATGATTTGACTATATTTAATAGTAGATTTCCTAATTAGTTAAATAGTTACCAGCTATGAATATTTTTGGTGTAGGTTTGCCTGAAGTTACTGTAATACTTATCTTAGCTCTTTTAATTTTTGGTCCAAAAAAGCTTCCAGAATTAGGAAAACAGCTTGGTAAGACTTTGAAAAGTCTTAAAAAAGCGTCGAATGAATTTCAAAATGAAATCGATCAAGTTATGAACGAAGAAGATAAAGATGAATCTCCTAAATCTATAGAAAGCAATCAAAACAATGAAATTAATCAAGAAAAAATAGATTCAGAAAACAGCAAAAACTAATATCTTGGATAGGCCCATAACCCCCATAGACGAATTTGAAAGAGCATTAGATAAAGCGGCTCTTACCAAAGAAGAATATGAATTAATAGACTACATCCGCTATACAAGTGTTTTTACACAACCTAGTCTTATTAAAGATTTAAAAAGGCCATCAAAACCTCCTCTTTTGTCAGTTCTATGTCAAATTTGCAGAAAAATTGGTTCGGAAATGCCAGATCATTTCAAAAAAGTAATTGAGTGGTCAATTGAAATAAGTGATCACGATACAAAATGGGATGCTCATTTAATTTGCGCAGAAGCATTGAATATAGACAAGATCCCATTAAGTCCTATGCATGGAACAACTCTATTTGATGTTCTTGTTGTACATAAAGAATTATTTCTTGGATTTGATTAAATTAAATTAATCATCTACAGGCACGGAATCAGTATCTATAACTTCCGAATCATCATAATTATTTATTTTATTTTCAATCCAGTTATTTATATAACTGACTAAAGGCAATGAACCTCTAAAAATAAAAATAGAAGTAGGCAAAGCGCTTAATAAACCGACTAAAGGACTTTTAAAAAGTAATCTTCCGGCTTTAATGTTAAATAAAATAATAAGCGCTGAGGGAACTATAACTTTAACTACTGTTTTGAGCGCCTCAAGCCAACCAACACGATATGCCCACCATATTAAAATTATGCCAACTATATAGAGGAATAGGTAAGTCATAAAAATAGTATAATAATTATCTATTTATCTTGTTCTTACTAAGAAAAAGATTTCATAAATTTTTTTAACATCAATCAATTAAGTTCTAGTAATGAGTTTTTCTGAAATAAGAAAATTTTTAATTAAGATGCAATCCGATGAAGACTTAAAAAAGCAGGTTACTACATCCTCTACAGCGGATGATGTAGCCCTGATAGGTCAACGCTTAGGTTATGACTTTTCAGGAGATGATCTCTTAAGATTTAATGGACAAAAAGTTGATAAAGTTACCGTAAGAAAGGTAGATCATCCAGGAGAATATCACTAACTTAAGACTTAACCCATATTGCAAGCCCTCCGCCCCTGCCTCGGGCACATAACCAATTATCTTGAGTGCTAATTCCTACAAGTGAGAAAAAAGGCATTTTTTTATCTTCTGGTTTTTTTAGTTCCTTATAAAATATTGGAAGATTAATAATATTAATTTTGAATTCTTCAAAATAGAAAGCCAATAAAGGTCTAAGCCCTTTTAATTCTGCTCTACCTGTAAAAGTAATATTTAATAATCCGAAATTAATTGAATTTTTTATTTCATAATTAATTTGATCCTCTTTATTTTTACTTTTCAATTCGAGTCTTGCCGACAATACTTGGAGAATCGAACTGGGTATATTTTTGATTTCATCTGACTCCTTTCCCCATACATACTTTAACTTCCATATTCCTAACAATTCCTCATGTACAATTCCGCTACCATTTTTTTGAGAATTTTTTTCTAATAGCTTTATCTCATTAATATCAGGGAAGATTTTCATAATAGATTTTAATCTAAGAATCAAATACTAAGATAACCTCACAAAAAATGTTCCTAGTTAAAAAATCTCTCCAAAAAGATTTCTTTGTTTCAAAATATTTCCAAGAAAATAATTTTTTGGCACACATAAGGAACAAGATCTCGTTATTATATTTACATAAAGTAACTAAATCAATGGATTTCATCTCTAGAAGTCAAGGATACATACCTCTTAAAGCGGTTCCTTACATATTCTTCCTTGCTGTTGTACTAAGTATCACAACTTCGACTAATACAATTGTGTAAAAACAAATTTGTTTTGAAGAGTAAGATTAATATTTAATGGATAAGTATGATGTTGTAATAGTTGGTAGTGGAATAGGAGGATTATGTTGCGGTTCAATCCTCGCTTTATCAGGTAGAAAGGTACTTATATGTGAAGCACATACCCAACCTGGAGGTGTTGCTCACAGTTTCAAAAGAAAGGGTTACACTTTCGAATCAGGTCCTTCATTGTGGAGTGGAATAGGTAAATGGCCTACAACTAATCCCTTAGGGCAAATTCTTAAATTAATTGATGAAGAAGTTGAACTATTTCAATACAAAGGTTGGCAAGTAATTGTTCCAGAAGGCAATTTTAATCTTGATGTGGGAGAAGAACCTTTTAAACAAACAATTAAAACTTTAAGAGGTGAGAAATCTGTTAAAGAATGGGAATCATTTATTTCTGGAATAAAACCTCTTAGCCAAATAATAAATGAAATACCTTTACTCTCATTTTCTCCCGAATCAATAAATTTCTTACATCTAATAAAACTTACCTCAAAATTTTTACCTAATATCAATCAAATACCAAAAATTAATAAAGGCTTTGGGAATTTAGTAAATAATCATCTAGAGGATCCTTTTCTCAGAAATTGGGTTGATTTATTGAGCTTTTTGATAAGTGGTATGTCAATGCATGATACAAATTCAGCTGCTATGGCTACTTTATTTAACGAATGGTTTGAACCAAATTCATACCTTGAATACCCCAAAGGTGGTAGTGAATCTATCGTAAAAGCCTTAATTAATGGATTTAAAAAAAATGGAGGAGAATTAATTCTTTCTTCGAGAGTAAAGACAATTAACTTCAAAAAAAATTTAGCCACAGGTATAACTTTGCATAATGGTTCTAGTTATAGTTGTGAATCTGTTGTCACGAATACTGATGTTTGGAATTTAAAAAAGTTAATTCCAAATGAAATTTTAAAAAAATGGAATACAAAAGTTTTGAACCCTAATAAATGTGGTTCTTTCCTTCATATACATCTAGGTTTTGATGCTGATGGTCTTGAAAATTTGCCAATACATGCGATACATGTTGATGAGTGGGAAAAAGGTATAACCGCAGAAAGAAATATCGCTGTATTTTCAATCCCATCTGTTTTAGATAAAAATATGGCCCCTGAAGGAAAACATGTACTTCATGGATATACTCCCGCAAATGAACCTTGGGAAATTTGGGGAAACCTAAATCCAAAGGAATTAGAATATAGAAATTTGAAAGAAGAAAGATGTTCAATATTCCTTAATGCAATGCGAAAATTCATCCCTGATATTGATGAAAGGATTGATTTAAAGATGCTAGGAACCCCAATCACTCATAAAAAATTCACCAATACCTATTGTGGTAGTTACGGCCCTGCATTATCTGCAGCAAAAGGTCTTTTCCCAGGCTGTAAAACTCCAGTGAAAAATTTATTTACTTGCGGGGCAAGTACATTTCCAGGTATTGGAATTCCCGCTGTTTCCGCAAGTGGCGCTTACGCAGCTGAAAAAATTATTGGTAAAAAAGAATTTAAAACTCTTCTTAAGAAAATAAATTTATGAATCAAGTTCTTTTTTATAACTCTACAAATACTTAGTTAAGAAATAAGAATAAAAAAAGCAAAAACGTTCAATAATGATAATCTTTATCTGAACATAAACTTAACTTATAGCTCTTATATGTTTTTCTTATCAATTCCTCAAGCCTGGCATCTAGTTGGCACTTGGTCAGAACAACTTCCAAACGAGTCTAATCTTATAGGAATGAACCAAACAGAATTAATGATGACTTTACATTCAATATTCGTTCCTCTCTTACTTGTAATTTCATATTACCTATTCAATAGACTAAATAAAAACGAATCAAAGAAAATTAAAGGATGATCGTCTAAGGTTTATTTAGCTGAACTTCTTCTAACTACTTTTCTGCCTGTAGAAGTATCAACTCCGCTTGAATCTTTAGTTTGTGAATTAGTTTCAACATTATCAACATCACTTTTATCCATTTCTGCGCAAACACCTACTACCATGGCAGCTTGCATTTGATCTGGTAAATCTCCAATAGTTAATAAGGCCTTTAAAACTAATTGAAGTCGAGTTTGCCGATCTATTTCAGGTCTTAGTTTTTTTACGGTATTCCAAAGTTCTTGGGTAACTTCTTTTAAAAGTTCTCGATCAACAGCCAAATTAAATCCTTCTTATATTTCTACTAATCTAACAAAAAATTGGATCTCGTAAAATAATATTCAATAAAAAGATTGTTAGTTAATATTTTCCTATACGAATATAAGTTGCATTTGTTGGTGCAATTCAATCTTCTCTTGCAAAAGTTTATCTTTTTCAATCTTTTTTAGAGAAGAAGTTCTATAAAATTTTTTTTGAATCTTTATTGGAGTATTTTCAAACTTTACATTTTTGCTTATTAGAAAATTCCACTCTTTTGAATTAAAAGGGGCATAAGGAGAAGATGGAATCACTTTCATCTCTTAATAATACATCTGTACTAATAATAGTATATATTTACTATTATGCAACAAATGAATCGACTATTTCTTAATTTGAAGTGTCTTTGAGAATGAATTAATTTTTTTTATCTATTTTGTAGAAATTATAAGTTTAATAAATGGGGAAAAGTATCGTACGTAACTTTTTGATCACTTTTTTGAGTATCTTAAGACTTTTCTTGCTTAAAAACCTTTTAAGATAGTCAATTTGTTGAAATTAACATTGACAAGATATATTTAGTAATCCCTCCTATAAAAAGAATAATAAATCTATCAAAAATGCTTCTTAGTAATGCAAAAAGACTAAAAATTCAAGGAATAATTAAAAGAATTGCTCAAGATAAATCAATTACATTAGAAGAAAGGATATTTGTTGAGAAATTTGCACACCATAATTCCACAATTTCTCTTTGGCTGAAAAAAGCTAACAGCTTTAGAAGAAATGGTACAAAAAAGGATGGAGGGATTGATAACCTCTTACAATCATTTGGGATAGATGGACTAGATAAAGAAAATCATTTCAACCCTAATGAAGATGATATATCGGATTGGTTTGGCGGTGCTCCTAGTTGGCTAAGGAGAAGCTAGATCAATTAATTATTCAATTTACCCAGGCTACCTTACACAGATATAAACTCATAAAAGATATAAATACCCAAAAAACCCAAGGTATGAATTTAATCGGCACTAGATATTTTTTTGAAAAGGTTTTCATATCTATTTTTCTTTTAGAATATTTCTTTCTTACCGTTTTTGAAAATAGGTTTAATTGCTCTATTTATAAATTAAACAATATACGAAACCTCAAAAATATTAAATCACTTTAAGTAGAAAAACTTAATTAGCCTTAGTCATCACAATCTAAGCAACTTTATTTTCAATGTTCCTTGAAAAATTTACTATTTTTGCCTCATCATGGTCTGAATCATTCCAAAATTTTATAAGTCTTTCTAATTCATCAATCCTTTTTTTGGCATTTGCAATTTTTTCAGTAGTTGTCATATAAAGTTTTTATCTATCCAATTAATGCATGAAAAAAAAATATTTCAATGGAAGTATTAATTTTTAGACTATAAATATTAATTTTTGGTTAATTACTTCAATAAATTGTAGTCCCTGAGCGGCTGAGTAATTATACTTAAAGAAAAGCTAAATTTATGAAAAAATTAAATTCTTTGATTTTGAATAGTACAGTTAAATTCTTAGACTTAATATACTCAGGTAGATCTTTACAAAGATTTTGGGTTTTAGAAGTTATAGCTAGATCACCTTATTTTGCATTTCTTTCAGTTCTTCATTTTAAAGAATCCCTAGGGATTAAAAATGAGAAAACAATGATTTTAATGAAAGAACATTTTTATCAAGCTATTAACGAAACTGAGCATCTTAAAGAAATGGAGAAAAGAGGTGGAGATAGATTCTGGATTGATAGATTTTTTGCGAGACACCTTGTGCTTGTCTATTACTGGATCATGGTTTTTTATTATTTCCTCTCTCCAGCTAATGCATATGATGTCAACATAAAAATCGAAGAACATGCATTTGAAACTTATTCCAAATATTTAATAGATAATCCAAATGATCAAAAAATAAAAGAAATTGCTCAAGATGAATTAAATCATGTCCAAGAACTTAACGAGGCTTTGTCAATGCTTACAACAGTTTAGATTAGTGCTGAGAAATCTATTAGCAATATTGAGAGTATCACCGATGAAGAAATTAATCCTAGGCTAATCATTAATAAGACATAACCTTTTTTTCTAGGCAATTTATAAAAAGATATTCCAATAATTAATATCATTATTAATGAGAAAAAAATTATAATTTTTTCATTTACTAAATTGAGATGTATAACTAAATTTTTTTCTTCAAAAAATTTGAGAAATTCAGATAAAACTAATTCTTCTTCTATTTTTTTAAAATAGTCAAATGAGCTTATAAAAGCGGAACTTAATAAAGATAATGCAACCAGCGCACTAACTGGTTTTGTTAACCTGTTAAGTGTTCTATTAAAACTTGCCAATAAAACAAGAATAAATAAAGATGTTACTAAAGGTATTAAAGGTATAAGAGTTGTTGAATTTATGAAATTTCCCACGAAAATAATATGTATCTAATTTAAAATTTTATATTATTTCGACGCCTTATTTTATTAAATAAGTTTTTTTAAAATCTAGAATGTAATTAGTACCTATTGCATTCTGTGTAAATTGATACCAAAATTAAATTAATATTGACAAATAAAATGTTAGCCATTTCTGAAATTATTATTGCAAGTGCTATCTTCCTGGGAATTGTATATTGGGAAGTTAAATTCCTATATACCAAGACTACTGTAGCGAAATGAATTCACTCAAAGCAGGAAAATTAAAAACGTAAAAAATTTAAAAAAAATTTAAGAATTTAAGTTGACTAAAAAAGCTCCAAATATGAGAGAATAAACACAAATATATTATCCCTCTAATGAGCGAAGTCCAAAATTCTAATACCAACTCAACTCAGCAACAACAACAGCAACAGCAACAATCCTATTCAGACAGCAAAATTAATTCCGCTGAGAGCGAGAGACTGTATCTTGAGATGAAAGAAGCTTGGCTTTAAATGTAATTCGTGTTTGAAATAATATTTATTTAAATTTTTTTTGAATTTTGAAGTAATCAATACTTTTTTATTTTCTATACCCTTTAAATTTTGTTTAATCGCAATACATTTTTTGAGAAAACTAAAGCAGTTTGAAAAAATTAACGGAAGGCTCGCAATGGGAGGGTTGATATATTTAGTTTTTACAAAATTAGTTTCCAACCGTGCCGACATATTAGACCAGCTTAAATCTTATTTAATTTAAGAAATGAATTGGAAATATTATCCAGGAATATTTCTTTCTATATAAGCGTCAGTTAAAGCTAGAATTAACCCCAATAATGTTGAAAATATAGCAATTTCAGTTGATTCCATTTTATTTTTGAATTACTCCTAGTTTGCTAAATAATTCAAAGTTCAGCAACAAAACCAATAACTTACTATAGTACGTATATACTATTAGTTATTTATTGTGAGTTCAGCAACTCCTGAGTTTCTTTTCGTTAGGCCTGGTGATTATGTCGCAATTAAAAAAGAAAATTGCGAAGATACTAAAGAAAAGGATGATAATTATTGGGTCGGTCAAGTGATCGACTGTATTGGAGGAGCTAGAAATCCAAATTCATGGACTTTGTTTCAAGTTGCCAATATTGACAATGGAGAGGTCACTATAATCAACGCCGATATTGTAGAAAAAATTTTGAAAACTTCTGGAAGTTAATCTTAATCAAAAAAACTTCTTTCAGTATTACAGAAACAATAAGGGGAAATGAACGCTTTAAAGGAAATCACCCCAGTTCCAAGCAGGCAAGTCCGTATACTTGATTCATGGGGCAGGGAGGTTGAATGCCTTTATACATTCTGTAAGTTTTTGATATTTCCTCAAATCCCAAACTTGATAAAAGATAATTTGCATAAGGGTTCAGATTAGAGCAATCCAATAAGATTTGAGCATCTAAATCACCAACTAACTCCCTTATTAATAATTCAGCAAGTGGTGGAGTATCCGCTAAAAGTGGGCCAATTCTCCAGCCTTGCTCATTATCCTCCAATATACAAGGTCTTATCCTGCCAAATCCATGGCACATCCCATTATTATCGACAATTGCACTGACATTACCATGAGAATTTTTTAGCCAGTCATTTAGAAAATGTGGTCTGGGACTAGGTTCTCTTTGGTCATCATAAATTAAGACTGCTTCAGAAGAAATTTTATTACCCGGGACAACTTTAAAAGAATGAAATTGATCTTTATAGAAATTTCTCAATGGCAAATCTTGAGAACCATTTAATTTCCATCGATTCGTAATGGAAGATTTTCTAAACCCCCACTTTGCGTAATCATTTAATCTATCTGGAGCAGCCTCAAGACCAATACAATCAACATTTTTCAAATATTCGAGTGCATGTTTCCATAATCTCACTCCATACCCATTATTTCGAAATTCTTTTTTAACGATAAATAAACCTATAAAACCATACGAGGAATTATATTTTATACACGCAATAGAGCCTATAGGATTATTGCCTAGACAAGCTACCCATAAACCTTGTTTATCTGTATTTCTATAAATTGATAAATCATCCATTCCAGGAGAAAATCCCTCTAACCTTGCCCAGTTTGTGACTTCTGGTATTTCATTTATAGATATCAATCTAATTGAAAAATTTTCTCTCATAGAAATATAGTAACCAAGAAAAATTTGAATTTTTAAAAGCAATCCTTATAAATTTGATTATTTCTCATAAATCATTCGCTTTGATTTAACTGCCTAAAACCCTTAGTTATTTTCAATTTATCCTCTGATATATTTAATACTATTCAAAGGTAAAAAATGAAAATTTCTGATAAATTTCATTTAGAAGATATGCATAAATTAAAAAATACAGTTCTCACCGGTAAAACTGAAGATATAAAATGGCGAATCCATCATATCAATATAGTTTCTAAACTTTTGGATGAAAATAAAAAAGAGATTATTAAATCACTTTTTGTTGATCTCGGCAAATCTGAAATTGAAGGGCTTTCAGAAATCCTTTTAGTGAAAGAAGAAATTTCACTTATAAAAAAGAAACTCAATTCTTGGATGCGACCAAAAAAGATTGCTACCCCTTTTTATCTATTTCCATCATCCTCCAAAGTTATTTATGAACCTCTTGGGTGCGTCTTAATTCTTGGTCCTTATAATTATCCTTTACTTTATATTTTAAAGCCATTGGTAAATATTTTCTCAGCGGGAAATACTGCAGTTATAAAACCATCAGAGAAATGTCCTGCGACCTCAAAACTTATTAAAAAGCTTACTTCCAAATATTTCCGTAAAGATGTGCTAATGACAGTAGAGGGTGATAGTAAACAATCCATAAAATTAATTAAACAAAATTTTGACCACATTTTTTTTACAGGAAGTACTGAAACTGGAAAATCTATAATGAAATTAGCTTCAAAAAACTTAACTCCATTAACTCTTGAGTTAAGCGGAACAAATCCTGTAATTATTTTCAAGAATGCAAATTTAGAAGTGGCTGCAAAAAGAATTGTTTGGGGTAAATTTTTTAATTCTGGTCAATCCTGCATGGCTCCGAATCATATTTTTGTAGATAAAGAAATTGAAAATATTTTTATAGAAAAATTAAAGAAATACATAGTAAGTTTTTATGGAGATAATCCAATTATTTCCAAAAACCTATCAAAATTGGAGAAAAAACAATTTACATCAACTATAGAAATTCTCAAACAATACGAAAAAGAAAAAAGAATTTTATTTGGGGGGACTTTTAGTAAAAAAAAGTTGAAAATATCACCTACAATTCTGAGAACTAAATTAAATGAAACAAATATTTTGCAGAAAGAATTATTCAGTTCATTACTTCCAGTAATTGGAATTGATGATAAGGAATCAGCTTTAAAACAGATTAGTCATACATCAAAACCCTTAGCAATCTACTTATTTGGAGGCAATAAAAAAATCCATAATTACATTTCAAAAGTGACCAGCTCAGGAACAATTTGTTTAAATGATGTGATGCTACCAGTCCTTATTCCAAATTTACCGTTTGGAGGCGTTGGGCAAAGTGGTATTGGTAAATTTCATGGAGAAGAAGGGTTTCGAAATTTTTCAAATCAAAAATCTATCACTTTCAAAAGTTTTTTATTTGATTCAAATCTGCGGTATCCTCCCTACGAAAGAGTAAAGAAATTTTTAAAGTTTATTTTTCAGGTTTAAATTACTTAAATTGTTTTCAAAAACCTAGCGATTTTAAATTTAAAGATTATCCTTAAATAAATGGTGAGTTTTATGAAATTTGCATTTTTAGTAATTGCCATATTTATTAATTTTTTTAATCAATCATTGATAAAATCAGAAGAAAATATATTTTCAGAAAAAAATAAAATTGAAAATATTGCTAGAAAAGAATCAATTACTGAAGAAAAAACTGAAATAAAAAAAATTCATATTGTTAAAAGTGGAGATACATTGTCAAGTATTTCAAAATTATATTCGATAAATAAAGATTTAATCATTAAATTAAATAACTTAAAAGACGAAAATTATATCTTTATTGGCCAAAATATTATTATCTCCGAATCTACTGAAAATCTTGCAAAACAATCAGATATAATAAATAATTATCATATTGTTCAAACTGGTGAAAATCTTACTGAGATATCAAACAAATATAATTTAAAAGTAATCGATCTAATAGAGATTAATAACCTCAATAATCCTGATTCAATAAAAGTTGGTCAAAAACTGATATTAAGAAAAAAGAACATTATTAATTCAGCAAATCATAAAGCAACTGAAAATAAAAAAAATAATGAATTATTTGAGTTAGATAAAAAAATTTATGGTCCTATAAGTATTGAAAGTAAACCATATAAAGATATTAAAGGTAGAAAAATTTTAAACGTACTAAATCAAGAAAATAAAAAACTGATTCTTTCAATCAATTGTGATACAAATGAGTTAGATGTAAGGATACCTGGCAGGAAATGGATGGGAAGTAAGCCTGCTAAAGAAGAATTCGAAAATAATTTAATAAATGATTTTTGTTAAAACTTTTAATTAATATGTGTGAATAATTTGTCTAAGAATATTAATGATGGGTTATTCTACAAAAAGTTAAATTAATAGAAATGGCTATTTCAAGAGGAGATCTCGTAAGAGTAAAAAGACCAGAATCATATTGGTACAATGAAATAGGTAAAGTTGCTTCAGTTGATACCTCAGGCATTAAATATAACTGTGTAGTCAGATTCGATAAAGTAAATTACGCTGGGATTAGCGGAACTGATGGTGGAGCAAATACAAATAATTTCGCTGAAAGTGAATTAGAAAAAGCTTAAATAATTGCCTGAATTACCTGAAGTAGAAACAGTTCGAAGAGGTTTAGAACAAAAACTTAATAACTTTATTATTAAAAAAGTAGAAGTCTGTAGGGATTCAACTGTTGCATTCCCAACAAAAAAAGAAGAATTCATTAAAGGACTTAGGAACTCACTTATTGATAAATGGGATAGAAGAGGAAAATATTTAATAGCTCAATTAAAAGAAGTTCAAAATGAGAATTCTCAATTTCCTCTAAAAAATCTAGAAAATAACGGATTTCTTGTAGTTCATTTAAGAATGACTGGATATTTTAAATTTATTGAAAACTCAAGTCATCCTTGTAAACATACAAGAATAAGATTTTTCGATAAAAATAATAATGAGCTTAGGTACATTGACGTAAGAAGTTTTGGTCAAATGTGGTGGATTAATAAAGACCTATCGCTTAACAAAATAATTAAGGGATTAGGTTCATTAGGACCAGAGCCATTTTCTAAAGATTTCGATGCAAATTACCTCAAGAAAGTTATTTCAAAAAGAACAAAATCTATAAAGGCTATTTTATTAGATCAAACAATAGTGGCGGGTATAGGTAATATTTATGCTGATGAAAGTTTATACTCCGCTGGCATCTCCCCTTTTAGAGAAGCTCGAACAATAAAAAAGAACGAGTTAGTCAAACTCAAAGAATCAATTGTAAATGTATTAAAAAAAAGTATAGGTTCTGGGGGCACTACATTTAGCGATTTTAGAGACTTGGAAGGAGAAAATGGGAATTTTGGATTACAGACAAATGTCTATAGGAGAACTGGGAAAGAATGTCGTAAATGCGGAAATTTAATTGAAAGAAAAAAAATTACTGGAAGAAGTACCCATTGGTGTCCTAGGTGCCAAAAATAAAAAAGGGTTTACTCAAGAAGAGTAAACCCTTTTAAATATTTTTACCTGGCATCGAGCTATTTTCTCAAGGGGCTACCCCCTAAATATTTTCGCCGCTGATGCGTTTCACAACCGAGTTCGAGATGGATCGGAGTGGTTCCACATCGCCATGAACACCAGGATAGTGTGAACCTTGAGAACTGCATAGAAAATTATATAAATTAAAAACAATAAATTAAGTTTATTTGGTCAAGCCCTCGGTCTATTAGTACTCCTCCGCTGCACTTGTTACCAAGCTTCCACGTAGAGCCTATCAACGGGTGTTCTTCCCGTGACCTTACTGGCTTAAGCCATGGCAATACTCATCTTGAGGTGGGCTTCCCACTTAGATGCTTTCAGCGGTTATCCACTCCGCACATGGCTACCCAGCGTTTACCGTTGGCACGATAACTGGCACACCAGAGGTGCGTTCCTCCCGGTCCTCTCGTACTAGGGAGAAATCCTCTCAATATTCCTGCGCATACACCGGATATGGACCGAACTGTCTCACGACGTTCTGAACCCAGCTCGCGTACCGCTTTAATGGGCGAACAGCCCAACCCTTGGGACCGACTTCAGCCCCAGGTTGCGATGAGCCGACATCGAGGTGCCAAACCTCCCCGTCGATGTGAACTCTTGGGGGAGATCAGCCTGTTATCCCTAGAGTAACTTTTATCCGTTGAGCGACGGCCCTTCCACGCAGAACCGTCGGATCACTAAAACCGACTTTCGTCCCTGTTCGACTTGTAGGTCTCACAGTCAAGCTCCCTTCTGCTTTTGCACTCAACGACTGATTTCCAACCAGCCTGAGGGAACCTTTGTGCGCCTCCGTTACCTTTTAGGAGGCGACCGCCCCAGTCAAACTGCCCATCAGATACTGTCCGCTTCCCGGATAACGGGTAAGCGTTAGAACCCTAGCTCTAAAAGAGTGGTATCTCACCGATGACTCAATAGTACCCACAAGCACTATTTCAACGTCTCCCACCTATTCTGCGCATTCAGAGCCCGAGCACAATATCAAACTACAGTAAAGCTTCATAGGGTCTTTCTGTCCGGGTGTATGTAGTCCGCATCTTCACAGACAATTCTATTTCGCCGAGCCTCTCTCCGAGACAGCGCGCAAATCGTTACACCTTTCGTGCGGGTCGGAACTTACCCGACAAGGAATTTCGCTACCTTAGGACCGTTATAGTTACGGCCGCCGTTCACCGGGGCTTCAGTCGCCAGCTTCACTAAAAGCTAACCAGCTTCCTTAACCTTCCGGCACTGGGCAGGTGTCAGCCCCCATACATCGTCTTGCGACTTAGCGGAGACCTGTGTTTTTGGTAAACAGTCGCTTGCGCCTCTTCACTGCGACCAGCTCTCGCTGGCACCCCTTATCCCGAAGTTACGGGGCCATTTTGCCGAGTTCCTTAGAGAGAGTTATCTCGCGCCCCTCGGTATTCTCTACCACCCCACCTGTGTCGGTTTCGGGTACTGGCATTTGTGTCTTAACGAGTATAGGGCTTTTCTTGGAAGCATGACATCACCAACTTCGCTGCCGTAGCAGCTCGTACTCACGTCTTAGCTCAAGATGTTTTCTCCATCTCTCGAAGCCTCGAGCGCTTGAACCAGTAACCAACATCTGGCCTGGTTAGCCTTCTCCGTCCCCCTTCTCAAAACACATCTGGTACAGGAATATTGACCTGTTATCCATCGACTACGCCTTTCGGCCTCGCCTTAGGTCCAGACTAACCCTCCGCGGACGAGCCTGCCGGAGGAACCCTTAGGGTTTCGGGGCATGGGATTCTCACCCATGTTTTCGCTACTCAAGCCGACATTCTCACTTCTATGCTGTCCACGTCCGCTTACGCTAACGCTTCACCCTACATAGAACGCTCCCCTACCATAAATAAATTTATCCGCAGCTTCGGTATAACGCTTAGCCCCGTTCATTTTCGGCGCAGGATCGCTCGACCAGTGAGCTATTACGCACTCCTTTGAGGATGGCTGCTTCTAGGCAAACCTCCTGGTTGTCTGGGCAATCCCACCTCCTTTATCACTTAGCGTTAATTTTGGGACCTTAGCTGGCGGTCTGGGCTGTTTCCCTCTTGACTATGGAGCTTATCCCCCACAGTCTGACTGCCTAGTTACACACAGGGTATTCAGAGTTCATATCGATTTGGTACCGCTTTCGCAGCCCGCACCGAAATGGTTGCTTTACCCCCCTGCTGGAGCACTAGACGCTACGCCTCAACGTATTTCGGGGAGAACCAGCTAGCTCCTGGTTCGATTGGCATTTCACCCCTAACCACAGCTCATCCGCTGAATTTTCAACTTCAGTCGGTTCGGACCTCCACTTGGTATCACCCAAGCTTCATCCTGGCCATGGTTAGATCACCAGGGTTCGGGTCTATAAACACTGACAAACGCCCTATTAAGACTCGCTTTCGCTGTGGCTCCACCATTTCCGGTTTAACCCGCCAGTGCCTATAAGTCGCCGGCTCATTCTTCAACAGGCACACGGTCACCCGATTAGTCGGGCTCCCATTGCTTGTAAGCTCACGGTTTCATGTTCTATTTCACTCCCCTCCCGGGGTTCTTTTCACCTTTCCCTCGCGGTACTGTTTCACTATCGGTCACACAGTAGTACTTAGCCTTACGAGGTGGTCCTCGCAGATTCACACGGAATTCCACGTGCTCCGTGCTACTCGGGATACAGCTAGGTCAACTTATCTTTCAATTACGGGGCTTTCACCCTCTGTGGCACGCCATTCAAACGTTTCTTCTAGACTTGTTAATCCATATTGCTGTCCCACAACCCCGATAGTCAAGACTATCGGTTTGGGCTATTCCCCGTTCGCTCGCCGCTACTGAGGGAGTCGTTATTTACTTTCTCTTCCTCCAGCTACTAAGATGTTTCAGTTCGCTGGGTTAGCTCGCACCAACCTATATATTCAGTTGGCCGTACATGGGGTTGCCCCATTCGGAAATTCCCGGATCAAAGTGTGCTTCCAACTCCCCGAGACTTATCGCAGGTAACCACGTCCTTCATCGCCTCTGTGTGCCTAGGTATCCTCCGTGAGCCCTTTGTAGCTTGACCAATAACTTCAAAATTGAAGCATCAGCTTAATAGAATTGTTATTAATGCATTTGCACAAATAATAAATCTGCATCATTAAAGATGCTTATTGTCTTTAAAAAAATAATCTATGCAGTTGTCAAGGTTCTCTGAAAACAATGAAATTAATTCAATGAGTCCAGCATCTTAATACTTTGATTAGGAAGCTAGATTCGTTCAGAATTCGATCACAACTCAAAACATTTCCCTTCTAAAAAAATATGGAAGAGGTGGTAATCAGTGGAGGTAAGCGGACTCGAACCGCTGACATCCTGCTTGCAAAGCAGGCGCTCTACCAACTGAGCTATACCCCCAACATAGAGATATGGGCCATCCTGGACTTGAACCAGGGACCTCACCCTTATCAGGGGTGCGCTCTAACCACCTGAGCTAATGGCCCAGGAAAAATAATGGGTGTGACCTAGAAAAACTTAGAAATTGAAATTCTTAATTAATTAAGAATGTGAGATACCGATCGACCTAAGGTGACAAAATAATAATATTAAACATTTTGTTGTCTCCCTGTTAGGAGGTGATCCAGCCGCACCTTCCGGTACGGCTACCTTGTTACGACTTCACCCCAGTCATTAGCCCCACCTTCGGCGTCCTCCTCCACAAGGGTTGGAGTAACGACTTCGGGCATGGCCAACTTCCATGGTGTGACGGGCGGTGTGTACAAGGCCCGGGAACGTATTCACCGCAGTATGCTGACCTGCGATTACTAGCGATTCCTACTTCACGTAGGCGAGTTGCAGCCTACGATCTGAACTGAGCCACGGTTTATGGGATTTGCTAGCTCTCGCGAGTTTGCTGCCCTTTGTCCGTAGCATTGTAGTACGTGTGTAGCCCAGGGTGTAAGGGGCATGATGACTTGACGTCATCCACACCTTCCTCCGGTTTATCACCGGCGGTCTTTCTAGAGTGCCCAACTAAATGCTGGCAACTAAAAACGTGGGTTGCGCTCGTTGCGGGACTTAACCCAACATCTCACGACACGAGCTGACGACAGCCATGCACCACCTGTCACTGCATTCCCGAAGGCACCCTCAAATTTCTAAGAGGTTCGCAGGATGTCAAACCCTGGTAAGGTTCTTCGCGTTGCATCGAATTAAACCACATACTCCACCGCTTGTGCGGGCCCCCGTCAATTCCTTTGAGTTTCACACTTGCGTGCGTACTCCCCAGGCGGAACACTTAACGCGTTAGCTACGACACCGAAGGGGTCGATTCCCCCGACACCTAGTGTTCATCGTTTACGGCCAGGACTACAGGGGTATCTAATCCCTTTCGCTCCCCTGGCTTTCGTCCATGAGCGTCAGTAATGGCCCAGCAGAGCGCCTTCGCCACTGGTGTTCTTCCCGATATCTACGCATTTCACCGCTACACCGGGAATTCCCTCTGCCCCTACCATACTCAAGCCTTTCAGTTTCCACTGCCATGATGGAGTTAAGCTCCACGCTTTAACAGCAGACTTGAAAAGCCGCCTGCGGACGCTTTACGCCCAATAATTCCGGATAACGCTTGCCACTCCCGTATTACCGCGGCTGCTGGCACGGAATTAGCCGTGGCTTATTCCTCAAGTACCGTCATATCTTCTTCCTTGAGAAAAGAGGTTTACAGCCCAGAGGCCTTCGTCCCTCACGCGGCGTTGCTCCGTCAGGCTTTCGCCCATTGCGGAAAATTCCCCACTGCTGCCTCCCGTAGGAGTCTGGGCCGTGTCTCAGTCCCAGTGTGGCTGATCATCCTCTCAGACCAGCTACTGATCGAAGCCTTGGTGAGCCATTACCTCACCAACTAGCTAATCAGACGCGAGCTCATCCTCAGGCGAAATTCATTTCACCAGTAGGCATATGGGGTATTAGCGGTCGTTTCCAACCGTTATCCCCCTCCTGAGGGCAGATTCTCACGCGTTACTCACCCGTCCGCCACTAACCCGAAGGTTCGTTCGACTTGCATGTGTTAAGCACGCCGCCAGCGTTCATCCTGAGCCAGGATCAAACTCTCCGTTGTGTTCAAATCCTTTTGTAGACAAATCTACTCAAATTGAATTGCTTTATCCAAATAAAAACTTCAGTTTATGTATTTAGTTTCAGCCTCCTTAAATTTTAAGGATTACATTGAGTGCACATTAAAAAAAATTCTAAAGTGACTTTCCAAGATCTCAGATCCGTTTGCATCAAAGCCAAAAGTTAGCAATTGATGACATTTTATATATTCTTGACGGGACCTCACACCTTTATTGCATATACATCTTTGAATAAGCAAAAATAAATTTATTTATTCTCGACGCAATAAAAGCATCAGTTCCTAAGTTTTTAAATTTTCTAGGTGCAAAGTTAAACAACTAGTGAATAACTCATTTGTAAGGGATAACCCCTTTTCTGGCTAGAAAAAATGATTAGAATCAAATCTCCAGAAAATTCATAAAATTACCAAAAATCAGATTTAAGGTAATTGGTTGAATAATGCAAAAAGTATATTTTTGCCCAGAAGGAAATATTAAACCATTTCACTGTAATTGTGCAACCTTTTATACAAAAATTTTTTATTAATTTTTTATTTGTTCAAAGTCTCTTTAAACAACTAGGCTTAAATAAAGGGATATAAATGAAATGGCAGAAAGATTTAGTCAAAAAAATTTAAGAGTAAGGCCAAGTTCCGAGGAAGAAATAATTGTAACAAATGCAAAAAAACACTTCGAAAAGACTTTGGTTGAAATCTCTGGCGAGTTAGTAGGGAGCGTTGCTGCACTAGAACACCCAACAAAAAATAAAAAATTAAATTATGGAGAAATATTTTTAAGGGACAACGTTCCTGTAATGATTTACCTCATAACTCAAAAACGGTATGAAATTGTAAAAAAGTTCCTAACTGTGTGTCTTGAATTACAAAGCGCTAATTACCAAACACGTGGAGTATTTCCGACTAGTTTCATTGAAGAGAATGGAAAGCTCATTGGAGACTATGGTCAGAGATCAATAGGGAGGATTACTTCAGCTGATGCAAGTTTATGGTGGCCCATTTTATGTTGGTATTATGTAAATAAAAGCGGCGATTATGCATTCGGGAAAAGTCAAAGTGTTCAAAGAGGTATTCAACTTCTACTAGATCTAGTTCTGCACCCAACATTTGAGGGTACTCCAGTACTTTTTGTTCCAGATTGCGCATTTATGATTGATAGACCCATGGATGTATGGGGAGCACCCCTAGAAGTTGAAGTTTTACTTCATGGATGTTTAAAAAGTTGTATCAACTTAATGGAATTAAGTAGAGCAGATCATGTTAGTAGACTTCTAGACCAAAGACTTATTCTTACAAATCAATGGGTTAAGGATTTAGGAAGTTTTCTTTTAAAACATTATTGGGTTACCAGCCAAACAATGCAAATTTTAAGAAGAAGGCCAACTGAGCAGTATGGAGATGATCAACACTTCAATGAATTTAACGTTCAACCTCAAGTAGTTCCCTCATGGCTACAAGATTGGTTAGAGAATAGAGGTGGTTACTTAATAGGAAATATTAGGACAGGAAGGCCAGACTTTCGATTTTACAGTTTAGGAAATTCTTTAGCATGTATGTTCGGAGTACTACCTCCTGAAGAGCAAAGAGCTTTATTTAGATTGGTTTTACATAACAGACAGCATTTGATGGCACAAATGCCTATGAGGATTTGTCATCCTCATATGGATGTTGAAGAATGGCAAAACAAAACTGGATCGGATCCGAAAAATTGGCCTTGGAGCTACCATAACGGTGGACATTGGCCAAGTTTGCTATGGTTTTTTGGTGCAGCTGTACTATTGCATCAAAAAAAATACGGTTCTGATGATGTAATTCTCATGGAAGAAATGAAATCTTTAATAGAAGAATCCTATTGGTGTCAACTTAATCAATTACCTAAGCAAGAATGGGCAGAATATTTTGATGGTCCTACAGGTACATGGGTTGGACAACAATCAAGGACATATCAAACTTGGACAATCGTTGGCTTTTTATTAATGAATCATTTCCTAAGGACTGAGTATAACGATTTAGATATGTTTAAAATTTAATCTTAAAATAATCCTAAAGTAAGTGATTTATCAATTGGCAAACATGCTCCAATTCCAAGATATATGGTTAGAAAAGTTCCGAATAAGAAAACAGACATTGCTATTGGTCTTCTAAATGGATTAGAGAATTTATTAACGTTTTCGATGAAGGGTAAAATCATTAATCCAAGTGGAATTAACGTTTGAAGTGCGATACCCAAAAGTTTATTAGGAACTACCCTAAGTATTTGAAAAACTGGATAGAGGTACCATTCAGGAAGTATTTCTAGAGGTGTTGCGAAGGGATTAGCTTTGTCACCCAACATTGCAGGGTCAAGAACTGCTAATCCAACTACACAAGCAATAGTTCCAAGGATAACTACAGGGAAAATATATAGTAAATCATTTGGCCAAGCTGGTTCACCATAATAATTATGGCCCATACCTTTAGCCAACTTTGCTCTCAATTTTGGATCAGATAGATCTGGTTTTTTTAATGTAGACATATGGAGAACTGATAATGGTTTAAGTATAAGAGTTTATAAAGGACCTGAAATACCCTGTTTACGAATCATTAAAAAGTGCATCAACATGAATACTGCCAATGACCATGGCAATACAAACGTATGAAGACTGTAAAATCTGGTTAAAGTGGATTGTCCAACGCTTTCTCCACCTCTAAGAAGTTCAACCATAAAGTCTCCAATTACTGGGATTGCAGCGGGAACACCTGAAACTATTTTAACTGCCCAATAACCTACCTGATCCCAAGGTAGGGAGTATCCTGTCACTCCAAAAGCGACTGTTATGACTGCCATTACAACACCTGTAACCCAAGTTAATTCTCTTGGCCTTTTAAACCCTCCAGTAAGATAAACCCTAAAAACGTGAAGGATTAACATCAAGACCATCATTGATGCACTCCATCTATGCACAGATCTTATTAACCACCCAAAACTTACATCGGTCATTAAATAGCTAACTGAACTATAAGCTTGTGTAACTGTTGGCTTATAGTAAAAAGTCATTGCAAAACCTGTTGCAAATTGAATTAGGAAGCATACTAAAGTTATGCCTCCTAAACAATAAAAAATATTTACATGAGGGGGTACGTACTTGGAAGTTACGTCGTCAGTTATGTCTTGGATTTCAAGTCTTTCTTGAAACCAGTCATAAACAGATGAAGAATTCGCCATCCAAAAAAAAATTAGCTTTGATATAAAGAGCTTACTTAAAATTCTTATACTTGGTGTTAACACTTAACCCAATGAATTCATCTTTTAACAAACTTTTAACATTCAAAACTGTAATCACTGCATCAATGATCATCGTTCTTTCTCTCAATCTTTTGTTGATTGAAAGAGTGGATGCTCTTAGTGATAGCAGGCAATTAGTACTTGACGCTTGGACCCTGGTAAACGAAGGTTTTTATGATCCAGAAAAGTTTGATGAAATCCAATGGAAAAGAATTCGACAAAAAACATTACAGAAACAAATTGAAACAAGTGAAGAGGCTTTTTCCGCAATTGAGGATATGTTAAAACCACTAGACGATCCCTACACGAGAGTTCTACGCCCAAAAGATTATGAACTACTGAAATCAAGTAATTTTGGGAGTGAAATTAATGGGGTTGGGCTTCAATTAGGTGAAGATGATAACAATAAAGTTAAAGTAATCTCTACTCTTGGGGGTTCGCCAGCTGAAGAAGCTGGAATAGTGAGCGGGGACTTAATAGAGACAGTGGACGGAATCTCATCAGAAAAATTAGGCCTTGCAAGTACTGCCTCTAAGTTAAGAGGTGAATCAGGGACAAAAGTTTTAGTTGAAGTATCTTCGGAATCAGGAGAAATTAGGGAAGTCGATCTCGAGAGGAGATCAGTAGATCTAAGACCAGTTAGAACAAAAAGATTAAGAGACGATTCTCACACTATAGGATATTTAAGGATAACTCAATTCAGCGAAAGCGTTCCCAAAAAAGTTGAAGAAGCACTTCAAGAGCTAAAAGAGAAAGAGGTTGAGGCCTTGATCTTGGATCTTAGGAATAATTCAGGGGGACTAGTAAGCTCAGGAATAGCAGTTGCAGACTCATTATTGAGTGAGAAACCTATAGTCGAGACAAAAGATAGAAATGGAATCAAAGACGCAATTATTTCTCAAAAAGAGACATCTTTTGATGGACCAATGGTGACTTTAGTAAATAAAGGTACTGCAAGTGCCAGTGAAATACTTGCTGGTTCTTTACAAGATAATGAGAGGTCAATTCTTATGGGAGAACAAACTTATGGGAAAGGTTTAATTCAATCCTTAAAAAGTTTGGGAGAAGAAAGTGGGATTGCTATAACTGTGGCTAGTTACCTAACTCCAAATGGTAATAATATTCAAGGCCAAGGTATGACTCCTGACAAATTACTTGATCTACCCGATGCAAGTGATTATGGAAGTACTGACGATAAATGGGTGAGGAATGCAGAATTATTTTTGGGGTCGCTTCTAGAAAAAGGAGAAGTTTCAGGTCAAGTAATTGAATTAAATAATGAAGAAATTAAATCTTTAGATGGCTAAAGATTGAAAATAAAAAATTTAAAAAATATGAGTATTAAAAGAATTTTTCATGACCCAATTCATAAAGAAATAGTATTTGATTCAGGAAAGCCAGAAGAATTAATGATTATGGAATTAATTGATACAGTTGCTTTTCAAAGACTAAGAAGAATAAAACAACTTGGTGCGGCATCATTACTTTTTCATGGAGCAGAATCAAGTAGATTTACTCACTCAATTGGTGTTTTTTGTATAGCAAGAAAAATTTATAAAAGATTAATTGAAAGTAAATCTTCATTTTGTGAAAATAAATTTGTTCTTTATGGAGCAGCTCTACTACATGATTTAGGTCATGGACCTTTAAGTCATACTAGTGAAGCTATATTCAAGCATGATCACGAACAATGGTCTGAAAACTTAGTTACCAATTATTTTCCAATAAATTCAATCCTTAAAAAGTATGACAACGAGTTACCAAGAAAAATTGGTGAATTATTTCAATCAAAACAACTATTTTCAAAACCTTTAAAAACATTAATAAGTAGTGAGATAGATTGCGATCGTCTCGATTATCTTTTGCGCGATAGTTACAACACAGGTACTAATTATGGCTTAGTAGATTTAGAAAGAATAATTTCAGCTCTTACCTTCTCGCCTGATGGGAGTATCGGAATCAAACCAAAAGGTGTGATCGCTATTGAGCATTTCCTTGTACTTAGAAACTTGATGTATAGAACAATCTACAATCATAGGATAAACGAAATATCAACATGGATTCTGGAAAAAATATTACACACAATAAAAAATAATTATGAAAAGAATATTTGGTTAGATAATTCTCTACATAAATTGATTTTTTCACCTTCAGAGGTTGATTTTGATGATTTCATTAGAAATGATGATGTAACCTTTTATTATCATTTGATTAGATGGAAAGATGAATCTTTTGAACCACTTTCTACATTATGCAAAATGTTTATTGACAGAGATTTATTAAAGGCATCAGACATAAGTAATTTAAGTAAGATGAATAGATTAAAAATCCTTGCATTTGCCTCTAAATTATGTGAAAAAAATGGTTATGATTCAGAAATATTTTGCGGGATTAAGGAAAGGTCTTTTAAAGGTTTTGAATCTAATAATGCACTAAAAATATGGGACGGCACTTATCAAAGCGCACTTGAAAATAATTCTGCATTAATAAAAACTTTAATGAGATCCGAGGAAAGTTCTTTTATTATTTATCCCGATATGATCAGAAATGAAATCAAAAATGAAATTTCATTAATAAAAAACAATTCCAAGATTTAATTAAATGGAAATCGTTTTAGAAGACACTAAAAGTGAATATTTAGAAATTTTTTCTCTGTTAGATTTAGATAATATCCATGAAACTTTTAAAAGATTTTCTTCCATCAAGGAACCTTTAGAAGCAAAAATTTTCGCAGTCAATGAGTCAATAAGTTCTCATCAATTATCAAAATTAAAAAATCATTTTGACAAAATTAATATTTGTTCATTATGCATTTACTCCAACATTCGAGAAACAATCCTGAGTGGAAAGTCTTTAAAAATAGAGTCAGAATATTTAAAAGAGCAAAAGATTAAAAATAATTTACTATTATTCAATTCAAAAAAGAAAGACGATATTCTTCACAAAGGGACAGTACGATCCGGTGAAAGAATATCTTCTAATGGAAACCTATGCATTATTGGAGACGTTAACCCAGGGGCAATAGTTTCTGCTAAGAAAAATATTTACGTTTGGGGCAAATTACTAGGAATCGCATTTGCGGGAAAAAGTGGAAATAAAAATGCCTCTATTGCATCACTTTATCTGAACCCTTTACAGTTAAGAATTGCAGATGTTATAGCTATTGGGCCAAAGGATAAGCCCAAAAATTGCTATCCAGAAATTGCGGTAATAGATAAAAAAACGATAATTATCAAACCACACATAATCGAAAATAAAAATTAATCAATAATTTGCAATAAATTCATTCAAACTAGATAAATTTAAGAATTACTTAATCTTTAAAATATTTAACTTTCTGCAAGTGGCCTTATTATTTGTAAAATCCTAAAAATCGTGGGTAAAAATACGCGCACAATATTAATTTGCTCAGGCAAAGGTGGGGTTGGTAAAACAACTTTAACTGCAAACCTAGGTATAGCACTTGCAAATAGCGGAGCAACAACTGCTGTATTAGATGCTGATTTTGGCTTAAGAAATTTAGATCTTCTTCTAGGATTAGAAAATCGCATCATTTATACTGCTCAAGATGTTCTAGACAAAAATTGTCGTCTTGACCAAGCATTGGTTAGACATAAAAAGGAACCTAATCTTGCTCTTCTACCCGCTGGAGATCCAAGGATGTTGGATTGGATGAAACCTGAAGATATGAAAAAAATTAGTGAGCTACTTAGTGAGAAATTTGATTTTGTCTTAGTAGATTGCCCCGCTGGTGTAGAAGATGGCTTTAAAAATGCTCTTGCAGCATGTAAAGAAGCGATTGTTGTAACTAACCCAGAATTATCCGCAGTGCGGGATGCGGATAGAGTGATAGGAATTCTTAATACTTCAGATATTGAGCCTATCCAACTTGTAATTAATAGAGTTCGCCCTAACATGATGGCTAGTCAAGAAATGTTATCCATCGAAGATGTTCAAGGGATCCTTTCTTTGCCTTTGTTAGGGATTGTTTTAGAAGATGAACAGGTAATAATAAGCACTAATAGAGGCGAGCCACTGACACTTTCAGATGGTAGATCTCCTGCAAAAAGATGTTATTTGAATGTTTCTCAAAGACTTACAAATAAAGATATACCAATTATCGATCCAAAAAAAGAAGGCAAAAGTCTTAAAGATAAATTCATGAGATTAATGCAAACTAAGGTATTTTAAAATGATGACTCTCAGAGATCTTATAAATAAATTACTAGGCAGAGAAACGTCTAGTGCAAATACAGCTAGAGAAAGATTGCAACTTGTACTTGCTCATGACAGGGTTGACATGAGTTCCTTAACAACTGATCTTTTAGATAAAATGAGGAAAGAGATTCTTGATGTTGTTGCTAAATATGTTGAGATTGATTTTGATGAAGTAGCAGTAAGTTTAGAGACTGAGGATAGAATGACTGCACTAGTTGCCAATTTACCAATCAAAAGGACTATTTCAGGAGAAATAAAATTCAAAAAAACTGATAAAGCTGATACAGCTGATAAATCTAATAAAGATCTCAAAAAGTAATAATTTTAAAAAAAGCTAAAAAAATACTGATAATTAACCCTCCCTAATTGTAAGATGAAGAGATTGCCGGCTTAGCTCAGCGGTAGAGCAGCGCTTTTGTAAAGCGAAGGTCATCAGTTCAAATCTGTTAGCCGGCATTTTGATTTATCTAATTCTGATCAATATTCTTTGCAGAAAATAAAAAGAATAAACCTATTAAAGCAATAATAGGAAAGAATCTTATTTCGAGAACATACTCTATAAAAAATGCAAGCGGTTCAAATATCCAATAGGTAAAAAATTGAATTAATAAAACAAAAAATAAAAATAAAAACATTAATACAATTCCTTAACTAATACTTCTCCCTCTCTAATCAGTCTCCAATCTCCACTTTTCTTCCAAAATATAATAGTACTAGCTTTTCCACTTCCTTTTCCCCAGGGGATAGGGCCCAAAATTTTTACCGAAGGGAAATCTAGAGCAATCCCTTCAACTGTAGTTGAGCCTTTAAAACCTGAAATATTTGCACTTGAAGTTAACAATGGGCCTGTTTCTCTCATTAGAGATTTAGCCATATATGAATTTGGAATCCTCAACCCAAGAGTAAGATCATTGCTTGTGAGGATTGTAGTCTGCTTTTCTGAAGCAGGAATAACCATTGTCAGAGCTCCAGGCCAATATTTTGAAGCTATATTTTCGTAATCTTCTTTAGCTGATTCGTGAACATAATCGATTAATTGTTTGTATTCTGATCCCATTAGAATTAAAGGTTTTTCTCTATCTCTTTTTTTAAACCTATATATAGTATTTGAAAATTTTGGCAAGCATCCAATTGCAGGTAATGTATCAGTTGGGAAAATTATAGGTAAACCACTTTTAAGAGTTTTCAATGCTGATTTGCAGTTTACTAAATTCATTTAGATTATGAACATGTAATAATTTATTTATATCTTCCAATGGTAAACCTACCAATACCTGAGAGGTCTTTCACAATTTCTATTGATGTAAATTGATTTTTTAGAAGTAGTTGTTTTACTTTTTCAGCTTGATCAAAATGATTCTCTAAAATTAGCCAGCCCTTCTCTTTTAAATATAATGGTGCCTTTTGTATAATTTTCCTAATATGTTTTAAGCCATCTTCGCCGCCTAATAAAGCAACCTTTGGTTCGAATTTTTTAACTTCTTTAGGTAATTTTTCATAGGTATCTTTAGGAATATATGGCGGATTTGAAATAGCGAGATCTAATTTTCCTTTAAAGCTTTCAAGAGGTGACCACCAACTTCCACAATAAAATTTCAAATTCGATTGTTTGGAAGAATTTATAAAATTTTTAGTAGCTATTTCTAATGCGCCTTGATCTATATCAGTTGCTACTCCATCGCTCGATGGATAAGCCAATGCCAATGCAATACTTATAGCGCCCGAACCAGTCCCTAATTCAGCAAAAAATAATTTCTCTGACTTCCTTTGAAATATATTGAAGACAATATCTATTATAAGCTCTGTCTCTGGTCTCGGAATAAGTACTTTGTTTGTAACTTTTAATTTTAAGTCTCTCCAAAAAGTTATTCCGCAAAGGTATTGAATTGGGCAAGATCTTAACAAATGATCATCCCAAACGGATTCCAGAAACTCTAATTTTTTTTTTAAAAGTAATTTTCCTTTAAGATTTAATTTCAACAGATTTATATCATTAGCGGATATTCCGCCTATACAATCAAGTAAAAGAGCAAATGATTGTTGATCGCCTCCTTTAGAAAGTTGCTTTTTTTCCCAAATTAAAAATTCTGCTAATGAAATGCTAAGCATTTACTAGAATTTTAACGTTTTGGCCCAAGTCTACCTTTACTAGAGTCAGAGTAGAAGCTTGATTTTTCTCCATCTTGAGTGGAAATAAATAAACCTATTAGGAATATTGTTGGCACACCTACAAATAAGAGACTAGCTACGAATCCAAAATTAGTTGTTTCCATTTAATCAGTAGTTCTATAAATACGTAATAAGACTATAGACATATAACTTGGAATAAAGTGGAAAAATAAACAAATTTAATAAACAGATTAACAGTCTTAAACAATTTAGCGAGGTAATTTTTTATTTTCACTAATTTTTTTTAATTCTTCCAAATTTGAGGGAGGGGATTGTGGTTTTGTTAAGATTACTGAAGATGATTTAATCAATGTTTGGCATGCAAGTCGCCAATTTTCGGGTCTATTTTTTAGTTTTTCTTCTTCAACTGATGTAAGAGGACTCAAAGAATTTTTGTTTCCACCTTCAACTGAAATGAAACAAGTACTACATTGTCCTGCTCCGCCGCAATTTCCTAAAATACCTTTTAATCCATAAAGTTGTAAGTTTTCTCTCATTACCAATTCCCTTAAATTTTCTCCAGGATTACATTGAACTTCTAAATCCTCACGGATAAATCTGATAGTTGCCATTTTTTTAGTTATTTTTCTTATTTTGGCGTTTTACTTTGAGAATTGTGACCAAAATATTAACAATTTTTAGCTAAAAATTCCTTGTAAACTCAATCCTACAAACTGATTTGCCCAATTTTTGCAAGAAAATAAATTTATTTACAAAAATCCCTCAAAGCCTAAAAAACCCTTACTATCGTGATGTTTAGCTGTTTATTCAGCATAGTTACTAGAAATTAACCGATGGGATTGCCTTGGTATCGAGTTCACACGGTAGTTATTAATGACCCAGGTCGACTACTCGCTGTGCATCTTATGCATACTGCATTATTAGCCGGCTGGGCCGGTTCTATGGCTCTTTATGAATTAGCCATTTTTGATCCTTCTGATGCTGTTCTCAATCCAATGTGGAGACAGGGGATGTACGTTATGCCTTTCATGGCAAGACTTGGTATCACAAGTAGTTGGAATGGATGGGATATTACGGGTGCTACAGGAGTTGATCCTGGATTCTGGAGTTTTGAAGGTGTTGCAGCAGCACACATAGTATTTAGTGGGCTATTGATGTTGGCATCCATTTGGCACTGGACATACTGGGATTTGGATCTATGGGAAGACTCAAGAACTGGCGAGCCAGCTCTTGATTTACCAAGAATATTTGGAATTCACCTCCTCCTAGCTGGACTTACATGCTTTGGTTTTGGAGCTTTTCATTGTGCAAATGTAGGGATCTGGGTTTCTGATCCTTATGGTTTAACAGGTCATGTAGAACCTGTAGCCCCTTCCTGGGGAGTAGAAGGATTTAACCCTTTTAATCCAGGAGGAATTGTTGCCAATCATATTGCTGCTGGGCTTATGGGAATAATTGGGGGTATTTTCCACATTACCAATAGACCCGGAGAAAGACTCTATAGAGCTTTAAAACTTGGAAGTCTTGAAGGAGTTCTAGCTAGTGCTTTAGCGGCTGTTTTATTTGTTTCTTTCGTTGTTGCAGGAACAATGTGGTACGGTTCAGCGACTACTCCAGTCGAATTATTTGGTCCTACCAGATATCAATGGGATTCAGGCTATTTCAAGACTGAAATTAATAGAAGGGTTCAAGCTGCGATAGATGATGGTGCCACTAAAGAAGAGGCATATGCATCTATTCCAGAAAAATTAGCCTTTTACGATTATGTTGGCAATAGTCCTGCAAAAGGGGGTCTTTTCAGAGTTGGTGCTCTCGTTAATGGAGACGGTTTACCAACTGGGTGGCAAGGTCATATTGCATTTCAAGACAAAGAAGGTAACGAGTTAGAAGTTAGAAGAATACCTAATTTCTTTGAAAACTTTCCTGTCATCCTTGAAGACAAAGAGGGTAATGTAAGAGCAGATATTCCGTTTAGAAGAGCTGAAGCAAAGTATTCATTTGAACAAACTGGAATTACAGCAACTATCTACGGAGGAGATCTTAATGGTCAAACATTTACTGATCCTGCAGTAGTTAAAAGACTTGCTAGAAAGGCTCAACTCGGAGAAGCATTCAAGTTTGACAGAGAGACTTATAAATCTGACGGTGTATTCCGAAGCTCACCAAGAGCGTGGTTTACATATGCACATTTATGTTTCGGATTGCTATTCTTGTTTGGCCACTGGTGGCACGCTTCAAGAACTCTTTATAGAAATTCCTTTGCTGGTATTGATGCTGAGATTGGCGACCAAGTTGAATTTGGTTTATTCAAGAAGCTTGGCGACGAAACCACAAGAAGAATCCCAGGAAGGGTTTAAACTAAACTTTATTACTTAATCATATGGAAGCTTTCGCTTACGTTCTAATTCTAACTCTAGCAGTTGTAACTTTATTCTTTGCTGTCGCTTTTAGAGACCCACCTAAATTTGATAGAAAATGAACCAAGAAAAAAAACCTCTTGATGAAGAGGTTTTTTTTACTTTTCATAATTTGAATATTACTCTACTATTAGAGTTAAAGTGCATCTAATTTCACCACATGCAGTGTCCAACCTGTCAAAACACAGATAGCAGAGTTTTGGAATCAAGATCTGCTGATAGTGGAAAAAGTGTTCGGAGAAGAAGAGAATGCTTAAATTGCAGTTTTAGATTTACAACTTATGAAAGAGTGGAATCAATGCCAGTCTCAGTTATAAAAAAAGACGGAGGAAGAGAATTATTTGATAAGCAAAAATTATTTACTGGTATATCAAGAGCATGCGAAAAGACCAACTTCAGTAGTGAAGCAATTATTAATTTCGTAGATGGAATTGAATCACAAATCGTTCAAGACTCTAATAAAGATATTAAATCTTCCCAAATCGGAGAATTAATACTTAAAAATCTTAGGAAAGAAAACGAAGTCGCCTATATAAGATACGCTTCAGTTTACAGAAAATTTAATGGGGTAAAAGATTTTATTTCTACTCTTGAATCTCTAAAGGGAACTTCAAAAAACCAATTAGCTTCAATTTCATAAAATTCAGCATCTTTAAGTGTAGAATACATACCACACGTATTCTTTGCTATTGGTTTGCAGGCTAGTAGCATTCCTTTCTAACTACCTAAGGTAGTCTGCGATACAACAAATGAACGAAAATTCTTCCCAAACTATTAAAAAACTTTCTGAGGATCAAGAAATTAAAAATGCGTCTGAGTTAGATAATGATTCAGTATCTCAAAACGAGGAAGATTTATCATTCGAGAAGAGCGATATACCTTCAGCGGATTCTTCCTCAAGCAGAACAAATACGGATTTTGACAACGCAGGATTCACTCAGGAAGAATTCGCATCACTTTTGGGTAAGTATGACTATAACTTTAAACCTGGCGATCTAGTTAAAGGTACCGTTTTTGCTCTAGAGCCTAAAGGGGCCATGATAGATATAGGAGCGAAAACAGCTGCTTTTATGCCAGTTCAGGAGGTTTCAATAAATAGAGTTGAAGGTCTTAATGATGTTTTACAACCTTCAGAAAGTAGAGAATTTTTCATAATGAGTGAGGAAAATGAAGATGGCCAATTAGCTCTCTCCATTAGAAGAATTGAATATCAGAGAGCATGGGAAAGGGTTAGACAACTCCAAAAAGAGGATGCGACTATATATTCTGAAGTTTTTGCAACAAACAGAGGCGGAGCTCTTGTTAGGGTAGAAGGCTTAAGAGGTTTTATCCCAGGCTCTCATATAAGTGCTCGAAAAATTAAAGATGACTTAGAAGGTGAATATTTACCTTTAAAATTTCTTGAAGTAGATGAAGAGAGAAATAGATTAGTACTAAGTCATAGAAGAGCTTTGGTTGAGAAAAAAATGAACCGACTTGAGGTAGGCGAAGTTGTTGTTGGTTCTGTAAAAGGTATTAAACCCTATGGAGCCTTTATTGATATTGGTGGAGTTAGTGGTCTGTTGCACATTTCTGAGATTAGTCATGAACACATTGAGACTCCACATAATGTTTTAAATGTAAATGACCAAATGAAAGTCATGATAATTGACCTTGATTCAGAAAGAGGACGCATTTCATTATCTACTAAAGCACTTGAACCTGAACCAGGCGATATGTTAACGGATCCACAAAAAGTTTTTAATAAAGCTGAAGAAATGGCTGCAAAATACAAACAAATGTTATTTGAACAAACTGACGATAATGAAGAAATGCCCACAGCGTCAGCTGAAACAGTATAAATTTACTTATTTATTTAGTTTACGAATATCAGAAGTTAAGTCTTAATATTCTAGTACAAGTATTATTTAATTTACAATAATTGATTTGTAACGATAATCTAATTTAGGATAAAGTTCAATTTAAAAATTATTTGTAAATGAGTGATTTCATTTTCACTTCGGAATCCGTTACTGAAGGTCATCCTGACAAAATATGTGATCAAATTAGTGACGCTGTTTTAGATGCTATATTGACAGAAGATCCAGAAAGCAGAGTTGCATGCGAAACTGTAGTTAATACGGGTCTCTGTTTACTTACTGGAGAAATAACTTCAAAAGCAAAAGTCGATTATATAAAACTTGTTAGAAATGTAATTCAAGAAATTGGATATGAAGGCTACAGAGCAGGTGGTTTTGACGCAAATAGTTGTGCTGTTTTAGTAGCACTTGACGAACAATCACCAGATATTTCTCAAGGAGTAAACGAGGCGGATGATATTAACGATGATTTAGAAGATAATACCGGAGCTGGTGACCAAGGCATAATGTTTGGCTATGCATGCGATGAGACGCCTGAATTAATGCCCTTACCGATTAGCTTAGCTCATAGATTAGCCATTCAACTTGCCAAAGTGAGGCATGATGAAGTCCTTAATTATCTACTCCCTGATGGTAAAACTCAAGTAAGCATTGATTATGAAAAAGGCTTACCAGTCTCTATTAATACAATTTTAATTTCAACTCAACATAATCCTGAGATAGATGGGATAACAAATGAAGAAGAAATTCGTCAAAGAATAAAAGAAGATTTATGGAAGCATGTTGTAATTCCTGCTACTGAAGATTTAGAAATCAAACCAAGCATTAACCAAACAAGATTTCTTGTAAACCCCACGGGGAAATTTGTCGTAGGAGGGCCCCAAGGAGATGCGGGGCTCACTGGTAGAAAAATTATTGTAGATACTTATGGTGGATATGCAAGACACGGAGGAGGGGCATTCTCTGGTAAAGATCCCACAAAAGTAGACAGATCAGCTGCTTATGCAGCACGTTATGTAGCTAAAAGCATAGTTAAGGCGAAATTAGCAAAAAAAGCAGAAGTACAATTAAGTTATGCAATTGGAGTAGCAAAACCAATTTCCATACTCGTGGAAACTTTTGATACAGGTGTTATTTCACAAGCTAATTTGACTGAGCTAATTAAAGAGCACTTTGATTTAAGACCCGCAGCAATAATAAAAGAATTTAACTTAAGAAATCTACCCAAAAAAATGGGAGGCAAATTTTTTAGAAAGACTGCATCCTATGGACACTTTGGCAGAAGAGATCTTGAGCTCCCATGGGAAAATGTAGACGAAAAAGCAGCCCAATTAGCAGAGGCTTCCAAGATTTTTTAATAAAATATTTTTTCTATGCCTGAAAATTTTTATGGAGGGTTAGATTTTGGAACCAGTGGTGCAAGAATATCAGTAATTAATTTTCACAAGAAATTAGTATATTCAAATTCAGTATCTTATTCATACAGCTTTCAAAATCCAAATTCTTGGATCAATTCTTGTGAGAATCTCTTGGCTAGTTTACCGATTGAAGTTAAAAACAACCTAAATAAATTGGCTATCTCCGGAACCTCAGGAACTTTAATAGCATCAAATTTGCAAGGAGAGCCGCTAGGAGAAGCAATACCTTATGACCAAGCATGTAGCGAAAATAAGATCCTTCTGGAATCCTTAACTTATGGAGAAAATCATCTGAGAACTCCATACAGTAGTCTTGCGAGAGCATTAAAACTAATTAATGAATACGGGACAAATATACTTTTACGGCATCAATCTGATTGGATTACTGGTTGGTTTTTAAAAGATTGGACTCATGGAGAAGAAGGTAATAATCTAAAACTTGGTTGGGATCTAAAAAAGGAATCATGGCCAAAAAGCTATCTCAATACTTCATGGCAAAAATGCTTACCGCAAATAATAAAAAGTGGAAAAATTCTTGGACAAGTGAATTTTGATTTAGCAGAGAGATTTAACTTGAATAAAAAATTAATATTAATCTCAGGAACCACTGACTCTAATGCAGGTTTAATAGCTGCAGGTTTAGACAAAAAAGATGGTCTCACTGTTTTAGGAACAACTATTGTAGTGAAAAAAATTATTGATAATCCTATAAAAAAACAAGGAATTACAATTCATAGAGTAAATGGCGATTGGATATGTGGAGGAGCATCAAATTCAGGATGCGGTATTTTGTCTCAGTTCTTTTCTGATTTAGAAATAAAGGAGCTAAGTCGACAAATTAATCCATCGAAAAATACTTCTTTAAATCTTTTACCTCTTAATAGTAAAGGAGAGAGATTTCCTGTTAATAATGCTAATTTAGAGCCGATACTTGATCCAAGGCCAGTAAGCGACTCACTTTATTTACATGCATTATTCGAGGGACTTGCCAAGATCGAATTGAAAGGATGGCAAAAACTAGGCGAACTAACAGGTTCGCTTCCAAAAAAAATTATTACCATTGGTGGAGGTTCAAAAAACCCTCAGTGGAGAAAAATAAGAGAAAAAATTATTAATATACCAATAATTTCATGTAATAAAACTACTTCATTTGGCACTGCCTTGTTAGCGATTAACTCAAAATAAAATTTTTTTTAGATATTTGATGAAGATATAAAATTTTTAACTAAAAGGGTTTCACAAACTACACATCTTAATTTAAAGTATATAGGTTAGAGCCGGGATAGCTCAGTTGGTAGAGCAGGCGACTGAAAATCGCCGTGTCCCCAGTTCAAATCTGGGTCCTGGCACCTTTAAAACCCTGTCTTAGACGGGGTTTTGTACTTTCAATACATGGGCAACTTGTTATTATTTTGTGATTTTATTTTTTATAATTGAAAATTTTTAGTTTTCGACTCTGCAGACTTGACCTATAACACCCAAAATCAGGGTATCTCCATTTGGATCTTGCCAATCAGCTAAATCATTGAAATTACTATTTACTTCATCTATTGAGACATCAACATCTCTAAATGATTTTTCAAAACAATTTATATCCATTGTGTAGAGAATATCATTAGTAATTTCACTTTTGGTTTTGGGAATAAATTTACTCAATACTCTCACAGAGCCATCCTCATTCCTTTTAATACTTCGTCTATCCCATAACTGTTCTCCATATTCACTTTTAGGGACTCCAACCCATTCATGAGGCAAAGCATTTGATTGTGTTATTGATAAACACATTGGAAGTATTATCGCAAGGACTAAACCAATGCAATTTCTAATAAAATTTGAACTAACTTTATTCTTAGAATTAACCATGAATACTTTAAAAATACAAAAATCTTTTATCTGAAGTAAATATAAGATTAAAAATTTGTAAAAATTTTTATTGATTAGTATTTCTATTATAGATACAATCGAATATTAAATTAAGAATTTATTTTCAATAAATTTACTAGAAAATAATGAATAAAATACAGAAATTCATCTCAGTAGTTTTCTTCATCGCAATATTTGTTGTATTGATTTATTTAATCCAAAATTATGGGATTGAACCACTCAGAAACAAGATAGAAAGTATGGGGATTTGGGCTCCTTTTGGAATTTTCATACTAAGAGGAGTAAGTATTATATTACCAGCTCTTCCAAGTTCAGCTTATTCTCTGCTAGCAGGCTCATTATTAGGATTTCAAAAAGGTTACATGACAATAATCTTTTCTGATATCGTTTTTTGCCAAGCTGCCTTCTTTATTGCAAGAAATTATGGTCGGGTTCCTGTACGTAATTTAGTAGGCCCGAAAGCAATGAAAAAGATTGAAAGTTTTAATCAGAACCAACTAGAAGAAAATTTCTTTCTTATGACTGGTTTACTAATGACTGGTCTTTTTGATTTTCTAAGCTACGCAATTGGTATTGGAGGAACACGCTGGAAAATATTCACTCCAGCATTATTAATAAGTCTTCTAATTAGTGATTCCATACTAGTAGCTGTAGGAGCTGGTGTAAGTCAGGGAGCAGGATTATTTTTAGGAATTGCTCTATTGGGGATGTTTGCTTTAGCGACTATTTCAGGCTTAGCAAAAAAGAAAATGCCTAAATAAAGAACATTTAAAAAATCAGTAATCAAAGAAGAGAGATATGACATTTTTGCAAACAACAACTTTATAAATAAGAATTCATGCAAGAATAGGAATCGATTAATTTTTTCAAGTTATTAGATGACTTCATTTAGACCAACTTCATATGATCGCCCTGGAGAACAAATATCAACCACCCCTTCTGGATTAAAAGTAACTTCTGCAAAGAGATTAATGGTGGACTCAATGGTAAGAATGATTCAAAAAGCAGAAAATCATTCCGCAGAAGATAAACTTGACGAAGAATCTAACAACAATTAATCAATTTATCGATAAAAGTATAGGAGAGTGGAAATCTATAAGAAGCACTCATACTTTAGCTTTTCAGGAATTTGAAAACTCAACTAGTAAAATATATATAAAAAATATCAACTCAAAAAATAAAAAAGTAGTTGAAATTTTTAAAAATTATAAATTAAATTTAAACCGAGAGAGCATAGCCATTTCTATAAAATGGCGAGCTATTAGTGATTGGGAAGATGAAGCAATGAGTGCGGGAGATGAAACAATTTTGATATTTTTACCCAAGGATGAAAATTCAGGAATTGTTTTACGAAATAAAGGTTATGCAGAATCTTTTATTTCATCATCAAATTATTTCGTTGATGAACAAAATAATTTACACATTAAAACTTTTTACAAATCAACAGTTTCTGAAGAAAGAATTTCCTTTTTATCCTCTCACATAAGATCTAGATTTTCTACTATTAGAAATCTGGAAAATAACTCAGTAATACAGACGTCACATACTTCAGAGATAAGGAATTTAGCTAGTTTAAAAGATTAATTATCCTTTCAAATTGAAACTTTGTTTCAGATACTAATTCAGAAAGAAAGCCTTTGTTTCCTTGCATATTATTAACTGTTGAATTTAAATCAGAGATTGTTGCATCTCGCATTAATTCAATAACCCTTCTTGCATTTCTTAAAGGTACCCCAAGAGCAAGATAAGTATTTTTAAGATCCTTTAAACAACTTTTTTCTAAAACTGATTCGTCATTAGAAATTAAAAGATAAGCAACAATCCTTAGGATTATTTCTCCATCTCTTAAACAAACGGACATCTTGTTAGTTGTATTTAAAGATATTTTTGAATTAACTGAATCTTGATTTTCACAAATCATTGCTGTTACAGCGTCTGCTGCAATTGCATGAGAATTACTTGTTATTGAAGTTATTGCATCTAATCTTGAGTTTGCACTGTTAATAAACTCTTTTATATTGCTTAAATCATTTAATTTCTTATCAGCGGACAATAGTTGATTTTCCTTTGAAACTGACATTCTTGAAGTAAAAATTTAAAGATCGATTTTAAGACTAATACAAAGCCAGTAGAAATAATACAATTTAAAAATTAACGCAACGCTTCTTAATTAATAACTTCATGCCAAAGTAATAGTTGAAATAATTCAAATAAAAAATTTTTTCCGCTAATATGAAATTACATTTTTAATAAAGTTTTGGATCAAAAAGATTTAAAATTATCAAAGAAACTTATTTCCTCATATAAAAAGAGATTGGAAAAAGAAATTCTAGAAAGAAGTATGAAATTAAAGATGCCTCAAAATAAATTTGAAGAAATAATTGATAACAATAATGAACTTATAAATTTAAAAAAGGCGTTAGAAGATCTAGAAACGGAATCTGAATCTCATAGTAAAGTCTGATTTTTGAAAAATCCCTCCAAAAGTGTCTGAATCCAACAATTTCCTTTTTAAGTCCCTAAACAATCAACAACTTCAAGCAGTAAAACATGTTTATGGACCACTATTAGTTGTAGCAGGTGCAGGTAGCGGAAAAACTAAGGCTCTTACTCACAGAATTGCAAACCTTATTGAGGGTAACTCTATAGATCCCTATAACATTCTCGCAGTTACTTTCACTAACAAAGCTGCAAAAGAAATGAAGGCAAGATTAGAGGTTCTTCTAGCTCAAGAATTAGCTTTTAATCAATTTGGGCAGCCTTGGACAACTCTTAAAGAAGTTGATCAAAATCAATTAAGAACAAACGTTCACCAAGAGAGGCTTCAGAACCTTTGGATCGGTACTTTCCATTCTTTATTTTCAAGACTTCTGAGATACGATATTGAAAAATATACTGATCCTGAAGGCCTAAAATGGACAAGGCAATTTTCAATTTACGATGAAACGGACTCTCAAACATTAGTAAAAGAAATTATTAGTCAAGATATGAATCTTGACCCAAAAAGATATGATTCCAAAAAGATTAAAAGATTAATAAGTAATGCGAAAAATCAATGCTTAACTTCTAACGATCTTTTAGAAAAAGCAGATAATAATTTTGATAAAACAGTTGCAGAAGCCTACAAGAGATATAGAATTTCGCTCTCAAAAAATAATTCTTTAGACTTTGATGATCTTCTACTTCTGCCTGTATTCTTATTGAGGCAAAATGATATAGTCAGAGATTACTGGCACAAAAGATTTAAACATATTTTAGTTGACGAATATCAAGATACAAACAGAACACAATATGAACTTATAAAATTAATTACGGCTGGAAATACTGAACCAAAAAAATTCTTCAATTGGGAGGATCGGTCAATTTTTGTAGTTGGGGATGCTGATCAAAGTATTTATAGTTTCAGAGCAGCTGACTTCAGAATTTTAATTGGTTTTCAAGAAGATTTTAAAACTTCAATCAACGAAGATACAAAATCATCTCTAATTAAATTAGAAGAAAATTATAGGTCATCTTCTAATATCCTTGATGCTGCAAATTCACTAATTGAAAACAACTCTGAAAGAATTGACAAAGTTTTAAAGGCTACTAAAGACAAAGGGGAACTTTTAACGTTACTCAGCTGTGATGATGAAATTTCCGAGGCAGAAGCAATTACCAATAAAATAAAATCACTCAATAACCATAATCAAAACCCAATTTGGAAAAATTTTGCAATTTTATATCGAACTAGAGCGCAGTCAAGAGTATTAGAAGAGTCTCTAGTAAGGTGGCGCATTCCTTATACAATTTTTGGAGGATTGCGTTTTTATGATAGAAGAGAAATTAAAGATGCAATAGCATATTTGAAAGTTCTGGTTAATTCTTCAGATAACGTTAGTCTTTTACGAATAATAAATGTTCCAAGAAGAGGGATTGGTAAAACTACTATTCAAAAACTTAATGAACTATCTAATAGGTTAAATATCCCATTATGGGAAGTTCTTAATGATAAACAAAGTCTTGAAGAAACAATAGGCCGATCATCAAAAGGAATTAATAAATTTACTGAAGTTATGAATGATCTACTTTGTTATCTTGAAAATTCAGGACCTGCTCAACTATTACAACTAATTTTAGAAAAAAGTGGGTATTTAAGTGACTTGCTCTCTAGTGGGACTGAAGAATCTGAAGATAGAAGAAACAACTTACAAGAACTAATTAATGCAGCTACCCAATATGAAGAAGAAACAGAAAGTGGAGATGTAGAGGGATTTCTTTCTACAGCAGCGTTAACAACTGATAATGATACGAAGAAAAATAATCCAAACTCTGTAACTCTCATGACTCTGCATAATAGTAAAGGTTTAGAATTTCAAAATGTTTTTATCACTGGGCTAGAACAAGGCCTCTTCCCTAGCCATAGATCAATAGATACACCCTCACTTCTTGAAGAGGAAAGAAGATTATGCTATGTAGGTATTACTAGAGCTAAAGAAAGAGTTTTCTTAAGTCATGCCAGAGAAAGAAGATTATGGGGTGGAATGCGTGAAGCAACAATTCCTTCAATATTTCTTTCAGAAATACCTGAAGATTTAATGGATGGCGAATTACCACAAACTGGAGGAGCTTCAATTAGAAGAGATTGGCATCTTGATCGTTTAACTAGAGTTGATCGAAACAATTCAAATGAATTTGCTAACAAACCAATAAATGCAGTAAGGAAATTATATTCAGGACCCAGTAAAGGGAAAAGCTGGATAGTTGGAGATAAGCTAATTCACTCAAAGTTTGGGAAAGGTGAAATCATACATATTTTTGGGAGTGGGGAAAAAATATCTTTAGCAGTAAAATTTGGTGATAAAGGAAGTAAAATTCTAGATCCCAGATTAGCTCCAATACGTTACGTAAGTTAAAACTTATGAACGATATCTCTGATTACATCCAAGGGGAATTAATCAAAACTCCATTTAATCTATATAACCTAATTGCTAAATATATAGATTCTAATGACGATACTAAAGTAGCTTTTGTTGGCGGTTATTTAAGAGATTTATTAATTAGTAAATTCCACAAAAAATCGTTTTCTAAACCTGTAGATATTGATCTTGTTATTGAAGGATCCTCTATTGCTCTTGCAAAATTTATAAAAAAAAATATTGTAAATGTAGATTTATGTTTAATCAAGGAATTTAATTTATACAATACTGTAGAAATAAATATTAATGACTATAAAATTGATATTGCTTCTGCAAGAAAAGAAATTTATTATGCTCCAGGCCTAAATCCCAAAGTAAATAAAAGTACTATTGAGGAGGATCTTAAGAGGAGAGATTTCAGTATAAATTCAATAGCCTTTGAGGTGTCTACAGGGAAAATCTATGATCTTTATGGAGGAATTTCTGATATAAAAAGTAAAAGATTGAACTTACTACACAATAATAGTATTTCAGATGATCCAAGTAGACTAATTAGATGTGCAAAATATGCTTCAAGGTTAGATTTCAATATTTCAAATAATTCCCTCAAACAATCTCAAGAAACAGTTAGAAAATGGCCATGGAAAAGTTCAGATACTCATCAGAAAATGATTTACCCTCCTGCACTAGGCATACGAATAAGGATGGAACTAGCTGAAATTTGCAAACATGATAATTTGACAAATGTAATTTCGATAATTCATAAATGGGAAATTATCTCAATCTTAAATGAAAACATTAAAGTCGATAAAAGGTTTTTAAGAGGACTAAATTGGATTAAGAAGTTAAAGGGAAATCATATGCTTTACTTATTAAAAGATTCAGAAGATTTAGAAAAAGCATGTCAAAGATTTTTGGTAAATAATAGTGAGATAAAAATATTAGAAGATTATTTAAATATCAAAAAGATATTAAATACAAACCAAAAAAATTTTAATCATTTTTCTCCATCAAGTTGGACAAAATTTATTGAGGACAGAAACCTTAATGATGAGACAGTCAAATTATTAATTTGTGATGGAGGACCATACTGGCGTAAATTTTTTAAGTGGTTATTTATTTACAAATTCATAAAATCAAAAAAAGATGGAGAAACATTAAAAAAAGAAGGATGGAATCCAGGTAAGGAGATGGGAAAGGAAATCAAAAGATTAAGATATTTAGAAATTGACAAATTAAATAGAAATTAATTACATTTTTACAACTTCTCCAACCTTGTACCATTTATCCTTTAGAACATTTTCATATATACGATTGCAACTAATCAACAAGGGGCCACATGTTTGAGGATCTAATAGTAATGATATTCTCTCTTTAAAAGTCTCTTGATCTATTGAATTTTCGTTTAAAAAATTAATTATTCTTTTTTGCTTATTTAATTTATAAATTTTGTCAAAAATTTCTTTATTAGATTCAAGGAAAGTACTTTTAACATCTTTTCTTATTAAATCAAATACTCCAGGATAGGCTTTAAATGCAAATAAATCTAATAAAACCTTTAGAGGCTTTAGATTATTTCTTTCCCTATATAAATTAGTTGATTCAATCATCTCTTTAAGATGTCCAATAAATCCATATCCAGTAATGTCAGTGGCAGCATTGACTAAAGGTTCTTTAAATTGATCTTGAAAAAGGTAAATTTCATCAATCAAACATTGCTGACTCCTTAATAAATTATTCATTATTTCTGAGGAACTTTCTAGCATACTAATATTTTGCATTTGAGCGGCAAAGTAAATCCCAACGCCGAGAGGTCTAGACATCATAAGAATATCTCCATCATTCATTCCAGATTTGAGCCATGGTTTTGCGCCATTTTTTAAGATACCTTGGACAGTTAAAGAAATATCTATTCCCAATGAATAAGGTTTGTTTACTAAACTTCTTGCCTCGAAAGTATGTCCTCCAAGTAATTCACCTCCATGATCCTCAACTGTTGATTTAATACCTTGAAGGGATTGAGAAAAGAGGTAACTCTGAAATTCCCTTTCAACTTTGGGTAATGAAATTAAAGCCTGGGCGGATGAAAGTTTTGCTCCGCATGCCCACAAATCTGAGCAAGCATGCAAAGTAGTAATTTTCGCATTAAGCCAAGGATCACTTACCAAAGCAGGAAATCCATCTACACTTTGCAAGATAATATCTTCACCATTTTGATATATCTCCACTGAATCTTCAGGGGATGAGGCAAAAGAATCTAAATTAGATTTTATTAATGATTTATTCAAAACAAACTGTGGAATTTTAGCTGCACATCCCCTGCAATCATTCAATGAAATATTTTTTTCACTACTTTTCATAATTTGCCTTTTTAATCTAAATTTGTTTATAAATTTCAGATCAATTTTTTGTTTTAAAATCCAAAAAAGAAAAGAAGGACCAAAAACAAAATTGCGATAAATAGCGAAAGCCTTTGAACGATGGTGAGGAAATGTATTAACTATTTGCAATCCGATCCTTTGAGGAAACCACTTTCTTAATGATCCCCCTTCAACATCCTTTTTTAGATTTTGGACTAATGTATTTACAACTTTTACTGCAAAAACTCCCGATGCTGGTCTTCTTGCTGAATCTACAACTGCGCAATCACCCGCAGCGAAAATTCCAGAAAAACTTTTCAACATCAAATTCTGATTTGTAATTATTCTGCCATGAGAATCCGAATCTAATAATTTTTTTTGTGCCCATGAAGGAGATGTATTTCCAGTACATAAAAGAATCTTTCCATACTCGAAATTGAGGTTTTCAACTAAATCAATATTAGAATTCCATAAACTTTTTAGAATTGTATTATTTATTTTTCTTGAATCACATAATAGTTTTAAAGGTCTATCTCTCCATCTTTTTCTCAAAGCATACGATACTTCAATTGCAGCAAGGCCACTCCCAACAATTACAAATGGAAGTTCATTAACTGAATCAAGAATGTCCTCTTTTTGTATTGAGTCATACGCCCTTAAAAAAGGTTTAATTGAGAAAGCATTTCGATTTTTAACTAATGACTCAAATTCTTTTGGAATGATTGTTTGACTTCCATAATTAAGCACTAACTTCGAATAATTAACTGAAGGTCTATTACTTAAAACAATTTCCCTTAAATTGAAATCAATATCCTTTACTTCTTCTTCTATAAAAGATACTTTTGCATTTGTTGCTAAAGATTTTATATCAATTAAACTCTCTTCTAAAGTGATTGATTTTGAAAGCACCGATGGGAATATCGCCGAATAAACCAAATGAGAATCTCTAGATATAATTGAAACAGGAATTTCTGGCATTAATTTCGGACACATAAACCATTTGTTCAATAAAAGAACATTTGTGTGTCCTCCTCCAATTAGTACCAGATGATTTAAAGTCATTTACATCACTATGAATAAAGAACATTTATTACCAATTGAAAAATCAAGATTAGGAGTAATTGGTGGGAGTGGATTTTATTCAATGGATCAAATTGAGTACTTAAGAGAATTAGAAATCAATACACCCTATGGTAAACCTTCTGATTCAATAAAAGTATATAATCTTGGAAATCTAGAGATAGCGTTCATTCCTAGACATGGCAGAACACATAGATTAAATCCTTCGGAAATCCCTTACAAAGCCAATATTTGGGCTCTAAGATCAATAGGAGTAAGATGGATTATAGCTCCTTCAGCGGTTGGTTCATTACAAGAACAGATAAGACCTCTTGATATAGTGGTTCCAGATCAATTTATAGACCGGACAAAAAATAGACCTGCAACCTTCTTTAATGAAGGAGCAGTGGCACACGTAACTATGGGAGATCCCTTCTGCACAAATTTATCACGTATATTAAGTGAAATCGGAGAAAAAAATATTCCTGGAGGTAGACAATTGCATAGAGGGGGTACCTATCTAGCAATGGAAGGTCCCGCTTTCTCAACTAGAGCAGAATCTTATTTATATAGAAGTTGGGGGTGTTCAATAATTGGAATGACGAACCATACAGAAGCAAGATTAGCTAAAGAAGCTGAAATAGCTTACTCCTCATTATCTATGGTTACTGATTATGATTGCTGGCATCAAACTCATCAAGAAGTTTCTGTAGAGATGGTTTTGGATAATCTTAGATCTAATACTGAAGTGGCTAATAAAATAATATTTGAAGTAGCTAAATTAATTGAAAAAGAGCGCCCAAAAAGTAAGTCACATTTTTCATTAAAAGATGGATTGATAACCCAAAAAGAAAATATCCCAACATCCACAAGAGAGAAGTTAAGGATATTTACTGATTCTTATTAGCCTTAATTAGATATAAGTGATTGATAGGTCAAGGTAAGGATTTATTAGCCTCCAGCTCCAACCCCTTGGTATGAGCCATAGAAGAATATTCCTAAAACGAAGATAACTGCAATTCCACCCGCTGTAGCAACAAGCCAAAGAGGAAGAGTTCCTTCAGTCCATCTTCTTTCCCATGCAACCGCTGGTCTACCGTCGGGGAGTCTATCTGGAATTCTTCCATCAGGTCCTTTTAATTTACTCATAATTTTAATTTAATTGAAAAAGTAACTGGAAAATAAAATTCCCAATACAAATACTGATAATAAGCCTAAATATAGGCTTGTACGATTAAGTTCAACTGGAACTTTGTTAGGATTTTCGTTTACTTGCATGATAGTTAAATTTATCGGGCTACGAATTGCATAGCGGCAATTGAACCTAGAAAGAATACCGATGGAATGGCTAGAGCGTGAACAGCTAGCCAACGAACGGTAAATATAGGATAAACGCGGACTTCCGCAGCCTGCATTGGTGCTTGAGAATTAGTCATTGTTATTTTGTTCTTAAATCTAGTTGAGATTTAGCTTCATATCTTTGTGTTACAACAGGCGCTTTAGATTCAGATGATTGAAAATAACTATCTGGACGAGGAGTCCCAAAAGCATCATAGGCTAAGCCTGTATACACGAATAAGAAGCCTGCTATAAAAATAGCTGGTAATGTTACTGCATGAATAATCCAGTACCTAATACTGGTGATTATTTCAAAGAATGGGCGTTCACCCGTTGAACCTGCGGCCATAATCACAAATGTTTACCCTTTGATCTTACAGTGTAAAATCATAAGTTCGCGAAGAAATTAACAGGTTGGTTACAGACAGTTGCTAAATCTTTCAAAAATTAATTTTTTTTTTACTATTTACTGAAGCTATTCAAAGTTAGCTATTCCATTTAAGGATATATCCACGCTCGCCAAGTATAAAACCTTTTTGATTATCTAAAGCCTCCTTATCAAGAAAAACTATTTTTATGTAGTTTGTTGGCAATTCAGAAGCAATAGGATCTTTATTCCAGGTTTTACCTTGATCTTTACTTACTATTAAAGTTCCATTGCCCCCGCCAGCCCAAATATCACCATTTGGATCCCATCCCATGTCTAAATAATTGTATCCATTAAGAATGGGTATAATAGGCTTTGACCAATTTTCTAGGTCATTAGTATCTTCATTAAATCTAATTTCTGCTCCTCTAGAAAGCATCCACAAACTTCCTTCTGGATTAAAACCAATACTTTGAACTCTTTTGCTACTGGCTCTTTGATGCGCTATCCATGCATTACTGTCCTTTTCCAAAGTAGAAAAGAAATTACCTAGACTACTTACACTGACATAATCTCCTCTATTAGTTCTTCTTAAATCTCTTACACCTCCAGAACCAGATGCATCTACGACTTTTGCATTCCATGATTCACCACTATCTGATGTTTCATAAATAGCCCCTGCAGTGGTAGCCAATTCTGCAATACCAGCATCGACAGTTGTTATTAGAAATGGTTGACCTGGTAATTTGTTACCTAGAGATAAACGTGTCCAATTCTTTCCTGCATCAATAGTATGCATAACTAATGAAGGCTGACCTATTAACCAACCCTCTTCACCTTTAAAATCGATATCTAGGAGGCGAAAGTTCTCTTCACTTGGTAAATCTAAATTTCTTTTTTCCCAAGTTTCTCCTCCATCATTAGATTCCATAATGAGTCTATTAGAACCTACTAAAAATCCATTTTTATCATCTATAAAATCAACATCTAAAGCATTAGCTTGGTCTTCAAACTGAATTGTTTTCCAAGGGCTGCTATCACTCATCTTTACTCCTGTAGATGAACAACTGCTCAATACAAAACAGAGAAGAACTGATAAAAGAAGATTAGGAATACTAGTAAAAATTTTTTTCATTTGTATATATTAATGCAAAGAGTACAAAGAAAGGAACATAGCGGCAGCAAACGCCAGACCTCCAAAAATCAATATATTTTTTTGTCCAGGAGGTAAACTATTAAAACCAAAACCATAAACTAAATTTTCTTCAAAACCACTGGGTTTAGATTTAGGACCTATATCCTTATAAAAATTTTTACCAGCTCTACAAACAGGGCAAGCGAAGGTATTCCCATCCAATTCTGAAAAAGGAGTGTTTTTAGGTATGTTTAATTTTTTATTTCCTTCAGACGGATCATAAATATATCCACAACTTCTACATTCGAATCTATTTTGTTCTAGATTAAGGGCAGGTCGTTCAACATTTACTCCTGAGGAGTTTTCAGTAAGTTTTTCTTTCTCGAAGTTTTCAACTATTTTGTTTTCCTCAGAGGCTGGTTGAATGTTTTCACTCACGGTTTATTATTGTTCTTTAAGAACTTTAAAAGATTTTGCTTAATTAAGCGACTTTTATTCAAAATTAATTTTTAAGATGTTTTTATTAACTGGCTATGAATACTTTTTAGGTTTCCTTCTAATTGCCGCAGCTGTTCCAGTACTAGCTCTAGTTACTAATCTCATCGTTGCCCCAAAAGGAAGAACAGGGGAAAGAAAACTTACATATGAATCTGGAATGGAGCCTATTGGAGGAGCATGGATTCAATTTAATATTCGTTATTACATGTTTGCCTTGGTTTTCGTTATATTTGATGTTGAAACAGTATTCCTTTATCCTTGGGCTGTTGCCTTCAATAGATTAGGCTTATTAGCTTTTATTGAGGCTTTAATCTTTATTGCGATACTTGTTATTGCTTTAGCATACGCATGGAGGAAAGGTGCTTTAGAATGGAGTTAAAAAATTGAATCCCCAATTATCCCCAAAAGCAATAAGAGAAATTCGAGAAGGAACTTGCAATCCTCTAGGTGCGCCGGAAGTTACTACAGATTTGAGCGAGAATATTATATTGACAAGTTTAGACGATCTTCATAATTGGGCTAGGTTAAGTAGTCTATGGCCACTCCTTTATGGAACAGCTTGTTGTTTTATAGAATTTGCTGCTTTAATTGGATCAAGATTTGATTTTGATAGATTTGGATTAGTACCTAGAAGCTCACCCCGGCAAGCAGATTTACTAATAGTTGCAGGGACAGTAACAATGAAGATGGCACCCGCGCTTGTAAGACTTTATGAGCAGATGCCTGAACCAAAGTACGTTATAGCAATGGGTGCTTGCACAATTACAGGGGGGATGTTCAGTGCAGATTCTACAACCGCTGTAAGAGGTGTTGATAAATTGATACCAGTTGATTTATACCTCCCAGGATGTCCACCAAGACCAGAAGCAATTTTTGATGCTGTAATTAAATTAAGAAAAAAAGTTGGTAATGAATCAATTTTAGAGCGCACAAAAACAGAACAAACTCACAGATACATAACATCTGATCACGAAATGAATCTCGTTTTCTCAGAAAATACAGGTGAATATCTAAACAAAACTTCAGCTAAAGTAATACCCCCTTCCAAAAAAGAAAAAATATCCGAATTGTCTGAAAATACCGAAAAAACTGAAATTATTAATTCTTTAGAAGATTAATGGAAAAAGACGATATAGCCACATCCTCAGATACTTCAATAGAAAAAGAAGGGTTTATAAGCCAATCTTTGTCTAAAGATGGAATCCCAAATCAATTTTTATCTGATGATCACATAGGAATTGAAAACATTTCTGTGGAACCCAGCAAATTATATGAAGCGGTATCTGCATTGAGGAATTACGGTTTCAACTATCTCCAATGTCAAGGAGGTTATGATGAGGGACCAGGCAAAAATCTTGTTAGCTTCTACCATTTTATAACCGTTGATGATTTTCAAAAAATTGAAAAAATTAAGGAGGTTAGATTAAAAGTTTTCTTAAAAAGAGATTCTGATTTATCAATTCCTAGTTTGTATAAAATCTTTAAAGGTAGTGATTGGCAAGAAAGAGAAACTTTTGATATGTATGGAATAAATTTTATTGATCACCCTAATCCCAAAAGACTTTTAATGCCTGAAGATTGGAGAGGATGGCCATTACGAAAAGATTATATTCAGCCTGATTTCTATGAACTACAAGATGCTTATTAGTTTAATTTTTTTAATTTGCGGTAAATAAACATAACTGCTCTTGCTAATCTCCTTGGATCATGTCTAAGAGTTGGGGTTATTCTTTTTGAATATAACGGTGCTTGCAAAACATAATAACCCTCAGATAATAATTTTTCTTTATTACATCGGACAGGCTCTGCCCCTCTACTTTCGTAATAGTCTACTAACGGAGACTTTTCAAATTTAATCTGAGATAAGATTGAATTAAAAATTCGAGTATTAATTCCAAAATTTGATAGTTGCTTTTCTATTGCTTTGATATGTTGATAGACATCAAGTCCATCTGTTTCCCCAGGCTGAGTCATCAAATTACTGATATAAATTTTAGGAGCATTACTTTGCAATAAGGCATCTACTATCTCTGGTACTAAAAGATTCGGCAATAAAGAAGTGTATAAACTACCTGGGCCAAGAACAATTAAATCAGCTTCTTTTATAGATTCAAGAGCACTTGGAAGAGCTGAAGGATTTTCTGGTAGATAACCAATCCTCGAAATTAATTTTTTAGATTTACTGATATTGCTTTCACCAAAAATTTTTTCACCATCTTCTAATTCGGCCCATAACATAACATCAATATTTGTTGCAGGTAAAACTTGACCTTGTACCGCCAAAACCTTACTAGAGGCTTGAACTGCTTTTTCTAAACTGCCTGTAATTGTTGTTAAAGCTGACAAGAATAGATTCCCAAAACTATGACCTTCAAGACCGCTTCCCCCTGAAAATCTATACTGAAATAATCTTGTTAAAGTAGGTTCTTCGTTTGATAAGGCTGCCAAACAATTTCTAATATCTCCTGGAGGTTGCACACCTAATTGTTTTCTGAGAATTCCACTACTTCCACCATCATCGGATACAGTTACGATTGCTGTAATATTATTACTGTAATTTTTTAAGCCTTTCAGTAAAGTAGATAAGCCTGTACCGCCTCCAATTGCAACAATATTTGGACCTCTGTTTAATTTACTTTTAACTCTTAATGCATCAACTAAAAATGTATCTTTTTCTGGAACAAGCGCTTTTTGAATAGAATTAATACTCCTATTTTGTCCAATCCCTATTAATAATATTCCAATAACAAAAATCAATGGTCCCATTAACGAAACAGGCAAAATATTGGTTAAACCTGTAATTACCGAAAAAAAGATTTCAATAAGCCAGTAAAGCGGTCTTAAATTTGTCCAAATTATCACCCCTAATAATGTAGTCAAAAAACCTATCGCAGATGTAAACATCCACCTTTTTATAACCAATCCTGGCAAAAGCCAACTTAAAATTCTTAAGATTTTCTTCAATAAATCAAAATAAGACTTTTTAAAATTTTTATAGTATCTTCTTACCTTTTTTTTTACGCTTATTCATTAAAAAGCCTCTTAAATTATTTTTCTCAAATTTAAAAACTACACATAATCATTATAAATCAAATTCATACATCCTTTTTTTTATTTCTAAAAATTGGCAAAATGAAATATATAGATGCTATTTAATATAAGTCTTGAAAAAATCAAAACTTGCAGTTGAAACAAAAAACCTCTCAATAAGCTGGGGCGAGGTAAATGTGCTTAATCAAATAAATTTTGAACTTAGTGATGGAGAGAAATTAGCTATTGTTGGCCCCTCAGGTTCTGGAAAATCAACCATATTAAAAATATTAGCAGGACTGATTTTACCTACCAAAGGAGAATTAAGAATATTTGGTGAGAAGCAAACATATTTGAGATTAGATCAAAATCATCCTCCTGATGTAAGACTAGTTTTTCAGAACCCTGCTTTATTAGGATCTTTAAATATTGAGGAAAATGTAGGTTTTCTTCTTAAGAGAAATAAAAACCTATCGAAAAAGTCAATTCATGAAATAGTAAGTGAATGTTTAGCTGAGGTAGGATTATTTAATGTTGAAAAAAAACTTCCAAATGAATTAAGCGGAGGCATGCAAAAAAGAGTAAGTTTTGCTAGAGCATTAATTACTGATCAAACTCTTAATGCAAAGTCTAAACCTTTATTACTTTTTGATGAACCAACTGCCGGCCTTGATCCAATTGCATCATCAAGAATTGAAGATTTAATTAATAAGACAAATGATAAAGCTAGCGGATCATCTATTGTAGTTAGCCATGTTCTTAGTACTATAGAGAGGACTTCAGATAAAGTTTTAATGCTTTATGGAGGCAAATTCAGATGGGCAGGCTCGATTGATGAATTTAAAAAGAGTAAAGATCCCTATGTATTTCAATTTAGAAATGGGAAACTTGATGGTCCAATGCAACCCAAAGACATTTAGAAATTATGCGTAGAAGCTTACGAGATTCAATAGTTGGGTTTTCCTTGTTAGGAGGAATTTTAATATTCACATTTTTTTCTTTTTGGCTAAGAGGAGTAAGATTATCTTCAAAAAATTGGTATCTATTTGCTGAATTTAATAACGCAAGCGGTTTATCAAAAAAATCTCCAGTTACTTACAGAGGAATCTTAGTTGGATCAATAGAAGATATCTTGTTCACGAATGAATCAATTAAAGCAAAAATAGTTTTAAATAATCCCGAAATTATTCTTCCAAGACCAGCATTTGCAAGGGTAGTTACAAATTCTTTCCTTGGAGGAGATGTACAAGTCGCATTAGAAACTAGTGACAAGACAATTCCTAAAAACATTGCAAACCCTATATCCGAAAAATGCAATACCAAATTAATTATTTGTCAGGGGGACACTATAACAGGTAAGCAACTATCAAGTCTCTCAAATATAACTAATAGAATAAGTCAACTTTTAAAAGACACAAATCAAGAAAACTTAGTTGAAAACATTGTTAACTCAATTGAACAATTTGACAGAACACAAGAAAATCTTGATGAATTAATTTATTTATCTAAACAAGAACTAAAAAGAGTTGAACCTCTAATAACAGAAATTACAATTTCTGCTAATCATTTAAATAACATTTTGTCTACTATTGATGACAAAGAAACACTTAATGATATTAAATTGACAATTAATGCTGCTAGATCTATTTCAACCAAAATAGATGATATGAGCGATGATTTTGAAAAATTAACACAAGATAAAGAATTAACTAAATCTATTAGAGATTTAACGATTGGACTTTCAAAATTCCTTAACGAAATTTATCCGTAAAAAATATTTAGAATTCATTGATAGCATTTAAAGCCATAGCTGCGATTGCTTTATCTGTAGCTTTTGGCAACTGGACGTATTTCCCTTGAGCAGCCTCTGCTAATTCTTTACCAAATCCACTTGCTATAAATTTTCTTTCTGTATCAATTACTAAGAGTTTTATCCCAAGCATGGGATATTTTGCTGCAATATCAAGAACTTCTTGCTTTAAATTGACGTTCTCATTTTCTTTATCTTGTCCCTCAACCTCATTTTGTCCTAGAGATAATCCTAATGGTACATTTCCTCGGCCATCAGTGATCCCTACAACAATAACTTGACCTATATCTCCTGTTGAAAGAGCATTTTTTGCTACTTTTGCTGATTGTGTTAGTCCATGTGCCAAAGGAGATCCACCACCACAAGGCATTGTTTCCAACCTTCTTTTTGCAGCAGTTATTGATCTTGTTGGAGGCAAAAGCACTTCGGCCTGATTACCTCTAAAAGGAATAAGAGCTACTTCATCTCTATTCTCATATGCCTCTGTTAAAAGTCTTATTACAGCGCCTTTGGCACTTTGCATTCTATTTAAAGCCATAGAGCCACTAGCATCAACCAGAAAAATTACTAAGGCCCCCGCCTTTTTTTGAAGAAGCTTGGCCCTAAAATCATTTTCTTCAATAACTATTGATTTATTAGGGTTCCTTAATCTTCTCGATTTTTGATAAGGTGCAGCGGCCCGAAGGGTAGCATCCACTGCAATTCTTTTTACTTTACCTCTTGGAATAATAGGTTTTACATATCTTCCTCTACTGTCACTAAATATGACTGATCTACTCCCGCTATTCCCTGCTTTAGCTTTAGCTGATGAAAAAAGCAATAAATCAGGATCAACCATACATGCCTCAGGGTCTAATATAAACTCTTCAGGTATTTCGGGAGTAGATTCTTCTTCTCTATCAGAATTATCTTCTTCTTGTTCTTGGTCTTGCTCATTATCATTTTCACTATTCTCAGGTTCAGACTCTTCATTGTTTGATTGAGGTGGAGGGGGGGGACTCTGATCCTCTGGAGGGGGGGGTTGAATATCATCATCTTCTGGAGGAATTTGCATTGCTCGTGGGAGAATAACTAACCTAACTGCGACTTTTAGGTCTTCAGAATTTACATTCTCATCGCCTCGAAGAGCTGCATTAGCCTTTGCTACTTTTACTGCAAATAATTCTGACCTATGACCTTCTACTCCTCCTCTAAGAGCTTCATTAACTAAATAGGTTATTTGCTCTTTTGTTATCTTGACATCCTTTAACCATTGCCTTGCCAAAATTAATTGAGTGGATAAATTATCAGATTCTTCAGACCATTTTTCTGAAAATTTAATATTATTTTCTGCGTGCGATAAAACAGATTTTGTAATCTCAACTCTTTGAGCATTATCAATAGATTGATCTGCGGAAAGCACGATGGCAAAACGATCTAAAACATGATCTCTTAGAGCACCCTCTTCGGGATTATAAGTTGCTATTAAAAGTGACTTAGAAGGATGAGAAAGGCTTAAACCATCTCTTTCAATATTATTTTTCTCTCTTCCTGTGGCTTCAAGAATTAAATTTACAATGCCATCGTCCAATAAATTTATATCGTCTACATAAAGAACACCTCTATGAGCCTCTGCTAAAATTCCAGGTTGAAAAACTTGTTCGCCCGTACTTAATGATGCAGCGACGTCAATTGATCCAACAAGCCTGTCTTCAGTTATGCCAATGGGAACTTGAATAAATGGGGCCTCTCTTACTTTTTTCGGAATTTCTTCAATTTGATTCAAATAATCACTTCCAATTACCTCCCCCAACAATTTATTAGTACTAATATCCCATTCCTCTGGTTTATCTGGATCTAGGTTCCTACCAATAGGTTTTAATGAAGTTCCACTATTTTTCTCAGTTAGCTTTTCTAGTATTAATTCATTATCTAATACCTCTATAGGAGGAAGTAAAGAATGTAAACCCCTTGCTAATACTGACTTACCAGTACCTCTTCCGCCAGCAATAATTACTCCCCCTAAACTGGGATCAACTGCTGCCAAAAGTAAAGATAATTTCAATAAGCTATGACCTGTAATTGCGGCCAAAGGGAAAGCTCTAAAAGAATCCTTTGACTTCATTAAATCTTTTATTTCTCCATTGTCTTTTAACTCGGGGTTCAAAATCACTTTAAAAATGCCTGATATAGAATTTATCCAATAACTTTGTTTTTTGTAGTGGAATTATCAAATCTTAATATCAAAAATGGACTATGTATATCCCTCGGAGCAAATATTGATAGTAAATTCGGCAGCCCTCTTGAGTCACTATTAATTTGCAAACCAAAAATAGAGGAAATAATAAATGAGTGGGGAGATAGTTCCAACGAAAAAAAAGAAGAGCAAAGCAAATTTCATGCAAACTTTTTTTGGTCTTCAATTTATGAGACATTACCTCATGGTGTAGAAAATGAGCAGCCAAATTATTTAAATAGTTTATTACTTATAAAAAGTAATTCTTTCCCTAAACCATCAAATAAAAATGCGAAATTACTTTTAAAAGAGCTAAAAAAGTTAGAGAGATTTTTCGGACGAGAAGAGACGCCAAAGGGTAAGAAATGGCTATCAAGATGTCTCGATTTAGATATTCTTTGGTGGGAAGATTTTCATACGGTTGACGAGGAATTAACGTTACCTCACCCTAGATTCATGAATCGGAATTTCGTTATTACACCACTATCTGAAATCTTAAGTAGAAGCCAAAAAATCACAAAGTTTGATGATCCAAAATGGTCTATTAATTGATTTACAAAACCAAAAAATAACTGTTAGGCTATTTTTATTTAAAAATTATGGGCAACAAAAACCTTATTAAAAGATCCATTTTTAAAGAAAAAATATCTGAGTTACAGTCAAAAAAGTTTAGTTTTGAAATAAATAAAATTGAGCTTCCAAATGGACATGAAGGTGAATATGGATATATTAAGCATCCTGGGGCAGCACTAGCCGTTCCGATTACAAAAGACAATAAAGTTATCATTCTTAGGCAATATAGATTTGCTGTTTCAAGGTATTTATTAGAATTTCCAGCGGGTACATTAGAAGTAGGTGAAACACCTATTAATTCAATACAAAGAGAAATACAAGAAGAGACTGGATTCAGTGCAAACAAATGGGATGAACTAGGAACTCTTGTACCTGCTCCAGGTTATGCAGATGAAGAAATTTATTTATTTTTAGCTCGTGATTTAAACAAACTTAATTACGAGGTTAAAGGAGATTTAGATGAAGATATAGAAGTATTAATTTTAGATCCCGACAAACTAGATAATCTTATTTCTAGTGGGGATGAAATTCTTGACGCAAAAACCGTGACGGCTTGGTTTAGAGCCAAACAATTTTTAGATAAATTATGAATAAACCTAGAATACTTTTTTGGCATAGAAAGGATTTAAGAATATTTGATAATCAAGCTTTAATCAAAGCGTTTTCATTATCAAATGCAATTACTTCAACTTATATATTTGATAAAAATTACTCACACGATTTTAATGCAAGTTCAAGAGCTTGGTTTCTTGGAAATTCGCTTCAAGAATTAGGAAATAATTGGAAAAAAATGGGTAGTAGATTAGTTATGGAAGAAGGAGATCCGGTATTATTAATTCCTCAATTAGCAAAGAAAATAAATGCTAAATTTGTTTTTTGGAATAGATCAATTGAACCTTATGAGATCAATCGCGATTTACAAATAAAAAAAAATTTAAAAGAACAAAATATTCAAGTTATTGAAACTTGGGATCACTTATTAATAGAACCTTTAAAAATATTTTCCGGAAATAATAAACCTTATTCAGTTTATGGGCCTTTTTATAAAAACCTTAAATCAAAAATGAATTTATTAGGTCCATATGACCAAGATAAAGTTGTTTTCCAGTTTAAAGATATAGATAAAAAACTCCAAGAAAATAGGACAATAAATTCATCTGATTCAGTTCTAGAAAAATTTATCAAAAATATCAAGTTTCCTGGTTCGAATATTTGTCCATGTAGACCTGGAGAGAATGCTGCAGAAACATTATTAGAAAACTTCATTAACGAAAAAAAAATATTTTCTTATAATTCTGCACGAGATTTTCCTTCCCATAATGGGACATCTTTTCTAAGTGCATCTCTCAGATTCGGCACCATTAGCATTAGAAAAATTTGGAACGCCACATTAATTTTAAATTCAGATTTTGCAATTCAAGGAAATTATCTTTCAATTGAAACTTGGCAAAAAGAACTTGTTTGGCGTGAATTTTATCAACATTGCTTATTCCATTTCCCAGAGCTAGAGAAAGGTCCATATAGAAAAAAATGGGATCACTTTCCATGGCAAAACAATAATGAATGGTTTCAGCATTGGAGCAAAGGAGAGACCGGAGTACCTATAGTTGATGCTGCAATGCGTCAACTAAATAGTACTGGCTGGATGCATAACAGATGTAGGATGATAGTCGCTTCATTTCTGGTAAAAGATCTTATATGCAATTGGCAAATGGGCGAGAAAAAATTTATGGAGACTTTGGTTGATGGAGACTTAGCTGCAAATAATGGTGGATGGCAGTGGAGCGCCAGTAGCGGTATGGATCCAAAACCACTTAGAATTTTTAATCCATATACCCAAGCAAAAAAATTTGATCCTATTTGTGAATATATAAAATATTGGATTCCTGAATTATCTAAAGTGTCAAATGCAGAATTATTAAATGGGGAGATATCTAATTTAGAAAAAAATAATTATCCAAGCCCTATTGTCAATCACAACATACAACAAAGATCATTTAAATCACTTTATGCTGAAATTTGAATTTCCTCTATACAATTCTTTAAAACTTTATTTAAATTTTTTGCTACATAAACTTGCTCTTCATAAGAAATTTCAGGAAACATTGGAAGACTAAGAACTTCTGTACAAATTCTCTCTGTATTAATGAGTTTTGTTCTAGAAAAATTTTTATATTTGTAAGCTATTTGAGCGTGAATTGGAATTGGATAATAAATAATTGAATTAATACCTTTTTCAAAAAGTTGTTGTTTTACCAAATTCCTTAAGGAATAGTATTTTTTGCAATCAGTATCAAATAAATTTGAAAAATCTTCATTTAAAAAATATTTATCGTTTCTTAATTTGATTACAAATTGATTCCAAGAATGGGAAATTGAATCAGAGCTTTTTTTTGGAAAACTAATAAATGGATTTTTTTCTAATAAATCAAGGTAAATATTAGCAATTTTTTGGCGATTTTTAATCCACTTAGAAATATATTTAATTTTAATGTTTAAGATGGCAGCTTGAATGGTATCAAGTCTGCTGTTATATCCAATTTGGGTATGATGATATCTTATTGGACTGCCATGAACAGCCAGTTCTCTAATTTTTTTTGCAATCTTCTGATCTGAAGTTGTTACTGCTCCACCATCTCCAGCAGCTCCTAAATTTTTAGTAGGGAAAAAGCTAAAACAGCCTATATCTCCGATACTACCAACTTTGGAAGTTTCCCACATTGTGCATGTTGCCTGAGCACAATCTTCTATTACTTTTAAGTCATATTTCTTAGCCAAATATTTTATTAAGGTCATATTCACTGCATTACCAAATAGATGAACTGGCATAATTGCCTTGGTATTAGAATTTATTTCTTGTTCTATTAGTTCAGTATTAATGAGATAAGTTTCTGGATCTATATCTACCAAAACAGGATTAGCACCCACTGCACTAATAGCCTCTGCAGTTGCAAAAAAGCTAAAAGATGAGGTAATAACTTCATCACCCACACCGATATCTAATGCGCGCAGAGCTAATACTAAAGCATCAGTTCCACTATTACATCCAATAGTATTTTCAACACCAATCAGATTTGAAAAACTCTCCTCAAATTTGGCAATTTCTTGTCCTCCAATATACTGGCCCCCTTTTAAAACTTTAGAAACCTCACTCTCAATTTCAAAGCCAATTTCTTGGTACTGCCTATTTAAAGTAAATGGAGGTATCTGCATAGTAAATATATTAACCCCTAACCATATTTCTATGGGTAAAAAAAATTTTTAATTCATTTAAACCAACTTGGTTCTTTCCCAGGAGTCCATTTTATATTGCAACCTAAAGAAGGCATTTGATTTGAGGGATAAGAATTATCTTTATTCAAATCTCTTACAGCAACGCGCAAATCTTTTCCAGATAGAGGGATATTATTACCTGGTCTACTATCGTCTAATTGGCCATGATAATACAATAAAAAATCACCATCTCCTTCATTTGAAAAAAGATAAAAATCTGGGGTGCAAGCGGCTTTTAATTTCTTAGCAAAATTTTGATTTTCATCATATAGATAAGGAAAACTCCATCCTTGTGTTTGTGCTTGTAATCTCAAATTTTTAGGAGAATCTGAAGGAAAAGTGACAATATCATTACTAGAAATTGCAACTGTTTGAACTGTATTTTCAATTTCTTTACTTAAGGTAAAAATTTGATTCTCAATATATTTAACAAATGGGCAATGGGCACAAATAAACATTAAAAGTAAATGCCGATTATCTAAATTATGAGAATTAAAATATTCATTTTTTTGAAGAATTAGCATTTAACATTTGAAAATTAGGTAATTGAAAACCTAATTCCAAAACCATAGAATTTGTTCTGACCATGTTCAAGTTAAATATTCATTGATATTTGAAAATTATTGTATATTTTGCAGTAATCCGTAAAGATAGGTACTTTTATATAGGAGAATAATAGAAATAATAAACAAAATGCTTCTAAATCTAACTGGCAAAAAAATTCTTGTTACAGGAATTGCCAACAATCGTTCAATAGCATGGGGTATCGCTCAACAACTTTCAAAAGCTGGCGCAGAACTTGGAATCACATATTTGCCTGATGATAAGGGAAGATTCGAATCTAAAGTTAGAGAACTAACTGAACCTCTAAACCCATCTTTATTTTTGCCTCTTGATGTTCAAAATCCAGCTCAAATTGAAGAAATTTTTAAAAATATAAAAGACAATTGGGGGCAAATTGACGGATTAGTTCACTGCCTAGCATTTGCAGGACGCGATGAATTGATTGGAGATTATAGTGCTACCACTTCAGAGGGTTTTGATAGGGCTCTTAATATAAGTGCGTATTCTTTAGCACCTTTATGTAAAGCTGCAAAACCACTTTTTAGTGATGGTGCTGGCGTTGTCTCATTAACTTATTTAGGATCAGAGAGGGCTATTCCTAACTACAACGTGATGGGAGTTGCAAAAGCAGCTTTAGAAGCTTCAGTAAGATATCTTTCTGCAGAACTTGGGCCCGAAAAACAAGTCAGAGTTAATGCAATAAGTGCTGGACCTATAAGAACACTTGCTAGTTCTGCTATAGGTGGCATTTTAGATATGATTCACAATGTTGAAGAAAAGGCTCCTTTACGCAGAACAGTCACTCAAACAGAAGTAGGTAATACTGCTGCTTTTTTATTAAGTGATCTCTCTAGCGGCATTTCAGGACAAACAATTTATGTTGATGCGGGTTACTGCATTAATGGAATGTAAACTAAATTTTTTGCATAAAAATGTCATCTCTTAGGCAATCTGAAATAAAAAGAAAAACTAATGAAACAGATATTTCTGTATTTATAAACTTAGATGGGAATGGGGTTTCCGATATTGAAACAGGGATACCATTCTTAGATCATATGCTTCATCAAATATCTAGTCACGGTTTATTCGATTTAAAAATAAAAGCAATTGGAGATACCCATATTGATGATCATCATACAAATGAAGATGTAGGAATCGCTTTAGGCAAAGCATTTTCAAAAGCCTTGGGAGAAAGAAAAGGAATCAGTAGATTTGGACATTTCTTTGCTCCATTAGATGAAGCATTAGTTCAAGTAACTTTAGACTGTTCCGGAAGACCACATCTATCTTATGATCTTCAATTAAAAGCTCCTAGAATTGGCAATTATGATACTGAATTAGTAAAAGAGTTTTTTATTGCCTTTGTAAATAACAGTGGTATTACTCTACATATTAATCAAATAAGAGGTAGCAATTCGCATCACATAGTTGAGGCTTGCTTTAAAGCTTTTTCACGAGCAATGAGAATGGCTACCGAAATAGATCTAAGAAGATCTGATTCAATTCCGAGCAGTAAAGGAATGCTAGAAAATCAATAAAATAGGAATTTTTTCGAATCGGCCACAATTTAGTTGATTTTTGGCGAAGATAGGTAAAAAGATTATTCTGTTGTGACAAATTTACAAAATAAAAAAATTGATAAATTTAAAACTTTTAATAAAGAAGATTGGTCAAGTGCGTATCAAAATGTAGAAAAAGAACTAACCAAGGAACTTCTAAAAATTAGCAAAGGTAATAATATTAAAAATTTGAATGGAACATTATTAAGAAATGGACCTGGAATTTTGGAGAGAGGTGGACAATGGGTACATCATCCATTTGATGGTGATGGGATGATAACATCCATAAAATTTGAAAATGGTCAGCCATTCTTAACAAATAGATTTGTTAAAACTAAAGGCTTCTTGGAAGAAGAAAAAATAAATAAATTTATTTATAGAGGTGTTTTTGGTACACAAAAAAAGGGAGGTATTTTAAATAATGCATTAGATCTAAAATTCAAGAATATCGCTAATACTCATGTCATTAAATTAGGAGATAAAATTCTCGCATTATGGGAAGCAGCCGGTCCTCATGCAATGGATCCCGATAGTCTTGACACTATTGGTTTAACAACATTAAAAGGGGTACTCAAGCCTAACGAAGCATTCAGTGCCCATCCCAAAACAGACCTAAACTCAAATGCATCTTCAGAACTGTTAGTCACTTTTGGAGTGCAAACCGGGCCAAAAAGTACCATTAGACTAATGGAGTTTAATAATGCTGGTACAAATTCTGGAGAGCTCATTTTCGACAGAAAAGATACTTTTAATGGCTTTGCATTCCTTCATGATTTCGCAATTACAACTAATTGGGCAATATTTTTACAGAATGCTATTGACTTCAATCCTCTTCCATTTGTAATGGGTCAAAGAGGTGCAGCACAATGTCTAAAGTCAAACCCAAATAAAAAGGCAAAGTTTTTTATCATCCCCAGAGAAAGTGGATTATTTAGAGGTCAGCCACCGTTAACAATAGATGCTCCAGAAGGATTCGTTTTTCATCATGTAAATGCCTTTGAGAAAGATTCTAAAATTGTATTGGATAGTATTTTTTATGATGATTTCCCATCAGTTGGTCCAGACGAGAATTTTAGAGATATTGACTTTGATAAATATCCAGAAGGAAAATTGAAAAGATCAATTATCGATCTAAAGAAAAAAACTAATGAACTTGAAACTTTGAGTGAACAATGTTGTGAATTTGCTGTTGTAAATCCTAAAAACTTAGGATTAAAAGCAAATTTTAGTTGGATGGCAAGCACATCTCAAAAGCTGGGGAATGCTCCACTTCAAACAATAAAAAAAATAAATTTAACTTCTAAGGAAGAGATTTCTTGGTCAGCGGGTCCAAGTGGATTCGTAAGTGAACCAATTATGGTTTCATCAGAAAACTCTTCAAAAGAAGATGAGGGATTTTTATTTATACTTTTATGGAACGGTGCAAGGAGGGGAAGCGATCTAGTGATATTAGACTCAAAAGACTTAAAAGAATTAGCTGTTTATGAATTACCCATTTCAATTCCCCATGGTCTTCATGGATCTTGGGTTAATTGAATTTAAGAAAAAATTTCAATTAAATCTGGAATAATTTTTTTTAATGCTTTACCTCTATGACTACAAGAGTCTTTAATATCATTATTCATTTCTGCGAAAGTTAATCTGGTTGAGCTCTCCTCAAAAATTGGGTCATACCCAAAACCACCTTTTCCTCGCGAGTTTAAAATAATATTGCCATGACATTTCGCCTCAGATTCAATAATCACTTCACCATTTGGTGAACAAACACAAATATTGGCAATAAAGAAAGAACTTCTATTTTGAACTCCATCAAGTTCTTTTAAAACTCGTTCAATTCTCTTCTGATCATTTTCTGCATATCTAGATGAGTAAATGCCAGGCTTACCATCTAGTGCGTCAATACAAATTCCTGAATCATCTGCTATTGAGTAATTATTTGTTTTTCTAGAAACTTCACTTGCTTTTTTAATTGCATTATCTCTAAATGTCAGTCCATCCTCTTCAACTTCTATCGATTCTGGTTGGAGTAATAATTTACAATTAACTCCAGCAAGCAATTTCTTATATTCTTCGATTTTACCTTTATTCTTACTCGCTAAATATAAATTTTTCATCCTTCTTTTCCTGCCAAATTTATAAATCCTTGTCCCCATTTTAATAACTCATCTAAATAAGATTCTTTTGGGGCTTCACAATATAATCTTAAAAGAGGTTCTGTTCCTGAGAATCTAAAAAGAAGCCAAAAATTTTTATCAATTCTCAACTTTATTCCATCAATCTTTGAGATACTTTTTAAATTATGATTATTAATATTCTCAGGAATATTATTTATGATAAATTCTTTTACATTATTTTTTTCTGACTGATTTGGAAATATAATATCAATTCTTTTATAAAAACTTGGCCCAAAATCTTTTTGAATTTCATCTAAGGTTTCATATAAATATTGAGATTTTTCAGCAATTCCATTTAATAAAACCATCGCTGCATATAGAGCATCTCTTTCAGGCATAAAGTCACCAAAACCAACTCCCCCAGATTCCTCTCCTCCAATAAATATTTTCTCTTTTATCATTTTTTCAGCAATATATTTAAAGCCAACTGGAAGTTCAAAAACTTCTCTATTTTGACTCTCTGATATATTTTTAATAATATCTGAACCACTAACAGTCTTTAAAACTGGATAAGAATTACTTTTAATTTCGCCCAAATAGTTAATGAAGTATGGAAGTAAATCTTGAGTACTAGAGTATCTTCCTTTTTCATCAATTGCCGCAATTCTATCACCATCGCCATCAAATATAATTCCTAAAGTTTTCACTTCATTTGTTGAATTTTTAATTAGTATTTGATTTAGATCATCTGCGTAATTTAAAAGAGGTTCAGGAGGTTTTCCTCCAAAAAAAGGATCAGCATTGTTCCTGATTTCTGAAATAACTTCTAAATCATTAGAAGCAAAAATCTCAGCCATACAATTTGCAGCTGAACCATGCATAGAATCTACAAAAATTCTCAATTTCATTTTTTTCAATCTATTAGAAATAAAGTCAATATCAAAAAGGGATTTAATTCGATCTAAATGAAATTTCTTAATATCTACCAATTGATTAGCACCATCTATTTTTTCAATTGAATTTCCAAGCATTAATCTTTTTTCCACTTCACTCGTAAAAGATTCGTCAACAGAACATCCATTAAAGCTCTTTATTTTCAGACCTAGCCAATTATATGGATTATGACTTGCTGTAATTACTAATGCTCCAAGACAACCGACTTCTTTGGCATAGAAACTACAAGAGGGTGTTGTAACAAAGCTATCAGATAAGATCGGTTCGAAACCACATCCTCTTACAAAAGGCACTATTTGCTTGGCAAATTCACAAGCCATAAATCTACGATCATATCCAATAATAATTTTCTTTGAATTAACTTCTTTATAGTATTGATAATGCAACTCCTGGCATGCAGCAACTACAACTCTTGAAAGATTGGATAAATTAAAATCAAATCCAATAATTCCTCTCCACCCATCAGTTCCAAATTTTATTTTATCTAATTTATCAGCTGTCAAATTTAAAATTTCCTTGATTTACTCTAGTTATCTATAATAATTTATATGAGTAAATTTTAAAACTGCCCTTAAAATAATTTGAATTCTCTTCATTTAAAAAGTTTTACAAGATGCAAAAGAAAAGCATGGCTAGATTTTAAGGGTAAAAAATCTTCTGAAGTTTGGTCTCCCTATAAAGCCATAGATAAAATTAATCAGTTTCAAATTTTCTCTGAATTTTGTAACAGTGAAATATATACAGGGTTAAAAGCATGTAAAAATGGTTATCAAGGGGTAATTGGATTAAAAATCAAAGGGAATCTTTTCCAAAATATCAACGCAGAGATACGTCCACAATTACTTGTAAAGACTAAAGGTAAAAGTAAATGGGGACAATATAAATATTTACCCGCTGTTTATAAGTTAGGACACAAAACCACTAAAGAACATTTATTCGACTTAGCTTTTAGTTCTATTCTCTTAGAATCTTTTCAAAAATCTAAAATTGAGAAAGGATTAGTAATTTCAAGTTTTGATAAAAAAGTTAATGTTGAAGAAATTTATTTAAATAAAAAATTAAGAAAAAAAGTTTTGAATGTTTTATTAAGTTTGAATGAATGCTTAGAGGGCTTTATGCCAGAAATAACTCAAGATAGAAAAAAATGTACTATTTGTTCATGGCAAAAATTTTGTGATAAAGAAGCAAAAGAAAATGGATATCTAACAGATATAGATGGAATAGGATCCAAAACGGCAACATTACTAATAACAAATGGAATATCTGATACCCAAACATTAGCTTCGTATAGCGAAAAACAACTTGGAGAGAAATTATCTAACTTCAATGATCAAAAGTATGAAAAAGCGTCTGTATTTGTTAAGCAAGCACAAGCTTATATTTCTGGGCAACCATATCGCATTTCCAATAAAAATGATAATAACTATCTACTAGAAAAAATATATTCGGGATTTTATATATTTGATATTGAGTCAAATCCAGATGATAAGCATGACTTTTTATATGGTTTTTTAAAAATTAATAATTTGTTTACAAAAAAAGAAGATCCTATTTATAAACCAATTTTGAATCTCAAAAACAATAAAGGAGAATCTTTCAGAAAAATTACTGAATTACTTTTTTCACAGAAGGAATGGCCAGTTTTACATTACGGAGAAACTGAAAAGATAGCAATAATTAATATTGCTAAAAGCCTAAATTTTAGTTTTGAAGAAATTTATTCACTTTCCTCAAGATTTATAGACTTACATACCTTAATAAGAAATTCTTGGATATTACCACTAAAAAACTATGGCTTAAAAACTGTTTCTAATTGGCTTGGATTTGAATGGAAGCAGAAAAATGTAAGTGGCTCTAAAGCGCTTTATTGGTGGATTCAATATCAAATTACAGAAAACGAAATATTTTTAAAAAAAATTATTCAATATAACAAAGATGATTGTTTGGCTACTCTGCAAATTGCAGAATATTTAATCAAAAATCAATTAAAGAAAAATTGATCCTACAGATTTATTAATAATAATTTTTCCAAAAATTTCTGAAAAAAAATAACTTCCTTCCTCTAAATATTTTCTTTTTATCATTGCTAAACCTTTTATTTGAGAATCTGATTTAAAAAAACTAGTTATTTTGCCTACAGAAATATTCTTGGCAGAATTTATATATAAATTTTTATCTTCAACGTCGAAATTCAAGTTAGATTCAAATGATTTCCAAATTCTTATTTCCTGTTTTAAAGAAGAAACATTTTTAATTTTTGACATTGTTTCTTGTCCTAAATAACAACCTTTATTAAAATCTATAAGATCTTGTAATCCAAGCTCAAGAGGATTATTATTTCCGTTTATTTCCGTTCCTAATGACGGTATTGCCTGATTAATCTTCCAAAGTTTTAAATCATTAGGATTTAGTAAATTTAGTTTATTTTTATATATTTCAAATTCTTTATCTTCTATTTTGAAGAAAATAGGCTGGTAAGTTCTCCATGAACTAAATTCATCGATTTCCTGAATTCTATTTATTAAGAAAGGTTCACTTAGAAGTACATCGTCCGCTGGAAAAATTATTTGATTAAAGTAATCAATTATTTCATTAGTGTTACCCGCCAAAATAATTATTTCTAAGTTTCTTTCTAAAAAAATAATTTCAATTAATGACCTTAGAACTCCATTTGGAGTTAACCAACAAGTTTTGATAACTTTATTTTCTAAATTAAGAATATTACCAGTTGTTATTCCATTCAAAAATTTTCTGGCATCTTTTCCAGTAATAGAAAAACAATCAAATTTTTCAAGCCAAAACTTTTTGTTTATATTCTGCATTTAAAAATAATTAAAAAAAGTCTTTTATCGAAAAAAGACTCTTTAATTTAACATTTTCATCTTCAAGTGCTTCTAATCCCCCTTCTTGCCTATCAACTATAGACAAAACTTCCTCAACAATATAATTATTTTCGCGTAACTTTTTTATAGCTTTTATCACAGAACCAGCGGTTGTAACGACATCCTCTAAAACAGTTACCAAAGTTCCTTCTCCTAATGTAGGTCCCTCTATTCCAGCTTTGGTGCCATATTTTTTAATTTCTTTCCGAATTATTAAACCATCAAGGTCTAGGCCATGCAAAGCCGCTTTGACAATTAATCCACTTACTAGAGGATCTGCACCTAAAGTCAATCCTGCTACAGCTTTTGACCTTGAGTCCTTTAACTCTAAAAATAAATCACTTATTAAGTTTAAACCTTCGCCATTTAATGACACTGGTTTACAGTTCAAATAATGATTGCTTTTTTTTCCTGAAGATAAAGTGAAGTTTCCTTTCTTATAAGATTTTTCAATTAACCGTTTTAACAATTTTGCTTTATTTAAATCATACTTATCCGAAAATTTGCCCATTAGTAAAAGTTAAATTTATATTTAAAGATTAGAAGAAAAAAAAGAAATCTCACAAAAACTTCCAAATGAGGTGTTTTTTGAAATATTATTTTTATATTGTATATTGAAATTCAATGTAATTAAAATTACATAAATTCCCTTGGGGGTGTAGCAATCTGGTGAATGCACCAAACTCATAATTTGGCTAAGGCGAGTTCGATCCTCGCCACCCCCATTATTCATTTGTCATTGAATGAAAATAACTCTACTTTTATTTCTTTTATTTCTACCAGCTTTTTTCGCGGCGAGTGAACTCTCTTTTTTATTAATAAGACCAAGTAAAGTTTTAAGGTTAATAGAAGAAAAAAAGAAAGGAGCATTTTCAATTTTAAAAACTCAAAAACGGTTTAGATCTTCACTAATTGCTTCTCAATTTGGAGTAACAATTTCATTAATTTCAATTGGATGGCTCAGCAATAACCTGGCTAATGATTATTGGAAAAGCAATATTTTATCAAATAGATTTTATGATCTTCTATTATTTTTATTTGTTGTTTTAGTTGTTACTCTTGTTTCTGGACTAATTCCAAAAGCTTTAGTAATTAACAATCCAGAATCCGCTGCATTACGGTTAACCACAATATTCGATGCCGTGAGAAAAGCTATGAATCCTATTGTGAAAACAATAGAATTCTTTGCTAGCGCCTGTTTAGGCTTGTTCAATTTAAATAACAAATGGGATTCTTTAAACTCGGGTTTATCCGCTGGAGAATTAGAAACTCTTATAGAAACAGATAACGTAACAGGTTTAAAACCAGATGAGAAGAATATTCTTGAAGGAGTTTTTGCTTTAAAAGATACACAGGTTAAAGAAGTGATGATTCCAAGATCTGAAATGGTAACTTTGCCAAAAAATATAACCTTTTCAGAACTAATGAAAAAAGTAGATAAAACTCGACATGCTCGCTTCTTTGTGATTGGTGAGTCTCTAGATGATGTATTAGGTGTATTAGATTTACGTTATCTAGCTAAGCCAATATCAAAAGGTGAAATGGAAGCCGATACATTATTAGAACCATTCCTTTTACCAGTAACAAAAATAATAGAAACATGTTCATTAGCAGAAATATTTCCAATAGTAAGAGACTACAATCCTTTCTTACTAGTAGTTGATGAACACGGTGGAACAGAAGGCCTCATAACTGCAGCCGATCTAAATGGAGAAATTGTTGGAGAGGAAATGCTCCATAATAGAATTTTTTCAGATATGAGGATGTTAGATAATTTCTCTAAAAAATGGTCAATAGCTGGAAAATCAGAAATTGTTGAAATCAATAAAAAGATAGGATGTTCTATTCCAGAAGGTACTGATTATCATACTCTTGCTGGATTTATGTTAGAAAAATTTCAAATGGTTCCAAAAATTGGCGACGTTTTAAATTTTAATAACATTAAATTTGAAGTTATTTCTATGTCAGGTCCAAAAATTGATCGTGTTAAAATAATTCTTCCCAAAAGCTAAATGTGACTCCCCATAGAGGATAATAATAATAAATATATGGATTTGAAATTATGCAACCAACCTCATCACCAGTAAAGGTTGGAGTCATAGGTATAGGAAATATGGGCTGGCATCATGCTCGAGTACTAAGTTTACTTAAAGATGCAAATCTCATTGCAGTGGCAGATCCAAATGAAGAGAGAGGCAAATTAGCTATTGAGCAATTTCAATGTGAATGGTTCAAGGATTATAAGGACCTAATTCCAAAAGTTGATGCTATCTGTATCGCTGTCCCTACACTGCTTCATCAAAAAGTAGGACTAGATTGTCTCAAAGGAGGTGCTAACGTTCTTATTGAAAAACCAATTGCAGCTAACGAGTTGGAAGCAAAATCTTTAATAGAGGCTGCTCATGCAAGTAACTGTCTATTACAAGTTGGGCACATTGAAAGATTTAATCCTGCTTTTAGAGAATTAAATAAAATAGTAAATAATGAAGAAATTGTTGTTTTAGAAGCAAGGAGGCACAGTCCTCATGCAGACAGAGCAAATGATGTATCTGTAGTAATGGATTTAATGATTCATGACATTGATCTTATTTTGGAGCTTGTAAATTCAAAAATACAAAAATTAGCAGCAGTTGGAGGAAGAAATAGCGAAGGATTAATAGATTATGTCAATGCTACTTTAGTTTTTAAAAATAATGTTATTGCAAGCCTAACTGCAAGCAAAATGAGTCACAAAAAAATTAGGAGTTTAAGTGCACACTGCCAAAATGGCCTAGTAGAAACTGATTTCTTAAATCATACTTTACAAATCCATCGAAAGTCTCATGAATCATACACAGCGGATCACGGAGAATTAGTTTATAGAAATGATGGATATGTCGAAGAAGTTAGCACAACCTCAATTGAACCTCTTTATGCAGAACTGGAGCATTTTCTTAAATGCGTTCAGGGCAAAGAAATACCTGAGGTAGATGGTGAGCAAGCCTCAAGAGCATTAAAAATTGCTGATTTTATAGAGAGTGCTGTAGATAATTCTGGAGATGCGATTTTACTTGAAAATCCCTTCTGATACTTACAATCTAAACTAAAAGAATTTTATTTAAATCCAACTGCAGCTTGCCAAACAAATACCAATAAAAAGAAAAATAAAGGAATAAGTGGAAGAACATCAACAGTTGGAGCAAAGGCCTTGTAAGCCTCTGGCAATTCAGCGAATGTATTTAATAGAATGAGCACCTTTTTTGATAATTTAATTAATTATGATAAGACGTTACCACGTATAGTGAGCAATAGAGGATGTTTTCCAAGGAGCGAAATCATTTGTAAAACATTTATCTCTAATTGCAGTAGAAATTGCATTGGTAAATCTTATTAAGTGAGCAATATTATGCAAACTTATGAGTGTTAGGCCTAATATTTCGTCATTTCTAATTAGATGATGCAAATACGCTCGAGAATAGGATTTACATGTCTCGCATTTACAAGTTTTGTCAATTGGAGAAAAGTCATTTTTAAATCGAGCATTTCGCAAATTCAATCTTTCATCATTAAAAAATGCAGTCCCATGTCTTCCCAGTCTTGTAGGCAAAACACAGTCAAATATATCGAACCCATTTGCAACAGCTAAAGAAATTTCTCTTAAAGAGCCAATTCCCATTAAATATCTTGGTTTATTTATTGGTAAGAATTTCGGGACGTAATTAATTACACTATGTATTTCGTCGACTGCCTCCCCGACACTTACACCTCCCACTGCTATTCCAGGTAGATCAAAAGAACTTGTATATTTTGCACTATATTCTCTCAATTTCGGATACTTACCTCCTTGAACTATGCCGAATAATGCTTGATTAGATTTCTGATGAGTCTCGACACATTTTTGCAACCATGAATGAGTTTTTTGTAAAGAGTCCTCAATATCATTTTCGTTAGCTGTATGCGGAGGACAATGATCAAAAGCCATCGCAACATCCGATCCAAGATCCATTTGAATCTGAATTACTTTTTCAGGTGATAAAAATACATGACTACCATCTCTAGGATTTTTAAATTCCACTCCTTTATCAGAAATATTATTTAATTTAGCCAAACTAAAAACTTGATATCCTCCAGAATCAGTAAGGATAGGCTTAGGCCAATTCATAAATTTATGTATTCCGCCAGATTCCTTAACTAATTTTTCTCCAGGTTGTAAATGAAGATGAAAGGTATTTGAGAGAATCATTTCTGATCCTGTAGAGGTTAACTGCTTAGATGAAATTCCTTTAACCGTTGCCAGAGTACCGACAGGCATAAATTTTGGTGTATTTACCTTACCATTTGGTGTATGAAATATACCAGTTCTTGCCTCTGTGTTACTACAATTCGATGTAATTTCAAATTCAAACACGATAATTTATAAAATTTTTTTGATCCTTTTAATTAATTTAGCCTATTATTTAATATTGAATCTATTTTTATCTCATCAAAAAATATTTAATAAAAAATTTTGCAGGATCTTGGATTTTCTATACGACATTTCCAAAGATACCTTTAATTAATCCCGAATTTAAAAATATTGCACAATTTGCTCCGCCTCTTGGATTTTTTATTGGAACAATACAAAGCTATATTTTTCTTTTTTTAAGAACAAACTCTTGGTCAATTTATGCATCTGCATTAATTTGTTTGGCTTCGGGATATTTAATTACTGGTGGTCTACATCTCGATGGATTAATGGATACTTTCGATGGTATTTTTGCAGGTAAAAAGAGACGTTTAAAAGCCATGAAAGACAGTAAAGTTGGTTCATTTGGCGTTCAAGCTTTTGTTTTTATAACTTTAATTCAAATTGCTTGCATACTGAAAATTCAAAACCTAATAATTTTTGTTTTACCTATATGTTTATTTTGGGGTAGATTTTCAAATTTATTTTTTATAGAAAAGTTTAAATATGTAAGTTATAAGAAAAAATCTATTAGTCAC
>CACNQS010000001.1 GCA_902622625.1 uncultured Prochlorococcus sp. | reverse complement strand
ACATAGTGATCTGGGTTTTCTTTCCTGAACTTTTGAAATTTATCTGAGGGACAATCATCTGCTAGTGAGCATCCTGCGTCAAGGTCTGGTAATAGAACTGTTTTATTAGGGCTAAGTATTTTTGCGGTTTCGGCCATAAAGTGCACACCGCAAAAAATTATTATATCAGCATCATTATTTGCAGCTTTCCTAGATAAATCTAATGAATCGCCGATAAAATCTGCAATTTCCTGAATCTCTGGAGCTTGATAATAGTGCGCAAGAATAATTGCATTAGCTTTTTTGCAACGCTCCTTTATTTCAGAAACCAAATCCTCTTCGTTTTGAACTGATTTCTGTTTTGCAGTAGAAGTTATACTGGTCAGGATTTAGAATATCTCTAAATAGATTATATGCCTTTAAACAGAAAAAATTCTGACAAATTTAAAAATTGCTATTGTTGGTGACTGTCATGGTCAATGGTCTGAATTAGACTTGAAAGTTTTATCGATTATCAAACCAAATATTGTTTTATTTGTTGGTGATATTTCTGATGGTAGTGTCAAAATAATTAAAAAAATCAATGAGATCAAAATTCCTACTTTTGTGATTTTAGGAAATCATGATAGAGGGAAGGATTCTACAGGCGAAACACTCTCAAAGCAGATACGTGTTCTTGGTGAAAAATATTGTGCATGGGATTTGAAAGTTTTTAATAATCAAATAAATTTATTGTCTGCAAGACCATGCAGTTCTGGCGGTGGCTATTTTCTCTCAAAAGAAGTTAAAGGCGTTTATGGACCAATTACCGAGCAAGATTCAATAAATAAAATCATTAAACGTTCACAAGAGAGTATCCAAGATATACCTTTAATTATTATGTCTCATGCAGGCCCTTCGGGTTTAGGTTCAGAACCTAAAAGCATCTGTGGGAAAGACTGGAAATTACCCTCTTCAGATTGGGGCGATAGAGATTTGTCTGTGGCTATTTCTCAAATACAAAAGACAAGAAAAGTTGATCTTGTAATTTTTGGTCATATGCACAATCGGCTTAAAAGAAATCTTGGATTAAGAGAGATGTTTAAAATTGATAGCAAAGGGACAATTTATTTCAATACCGCTGTAGTGCCAAGATATAAAACTGATGAAGATGGGAAATTACTAATTAACTTTTCATGGATTGAATTTGAAAAAAAGGAATTAAGACATGTCTCTCACCGATGGTATTCAGAGTCTGGTGAAATTTGTGAAGAAGATAAATTTATTTAGGATGAGATATTTTTGATCATATTTTAAGTATTTTTGGGCTTTTCATATCTTGAAAATAATGTTTGAGATAAAATATAACCCGCAATTCCTGCCGCTGTAAAAGCTAAACCATTTTTAAATAATGGTAATAAATCATTTGTTCTGGATATTATTGGTGCCAGACCAAAAATTCCAAATAACATTCCCCATAAAGGAGAAAGAAGAGCTAAAAATCCAATTGATATCACTTGATCTTCTTTTCGTGGCGCAGATGCGAAACCTGCTACTAAACCTCCAAGAATAGATGTACATAACGTCCATATATATTGTTCTTTGGGAAGGCCAGGAACAACTTGACACCCTCCTCTCTCAAGGCAAATCTTTACGGAATTAATTGCATCTAGTACTGCGCCATCCTCACCATGATCTTTCACATAATATTGATTACCAAATCTTGTTTGAAGTTCAACCCAAAATAACCTTGGCATAAAATTAAAATAAGCCTCTCCGACGTTAAAGTTCAGTAAATTTCCTCCTCTAGGATCTGCAACTATCAATAAACTTGTCTCATCTAAATCCCAATAGTCCTTTATTGCGCTACCAGGAGAACTCTCAAACTGGGATAAATATTTAATTTTCCACCCGCTTTCAATTTCTAAATTATTTAGCTTGTCCTCTAAAGATTTTTTCTGATTAGGGCTTAATGTTTTAGCTAAATCAATTACGGGTGTTTTTTCTTCTGGTAAGAGATTTGGATTATTTATAGCGAAAACGGGTTTATGTGAAATTAAAACTAATATAGATAGAAATATTCCCAATAAATAGTTAATCTTTGAAGGCATAAATAAGTTTTGTCTTTTTATATTTTCGCCGATGAATAGCTTACCCGCGAATAATCCAGATTGGTTAGCAAAAAAAATAATAAAAATGGGCGGGACTATCAGTTTTTATGACTTTATGAATTTTGTTTTAAATGATCCTATTAATGGTTATTACGGCAGCGGCAAAGCAGAGTTAGGCGTTCGAGGAGATTTCGTCACATCACCCTCTTTATCTGATGATTTTGCTTTTTTGGCTGGTAAACAAATAGAAGATTGGATAATTCAGTTCAAAAATAGTTGTTTATCTAATCAGAAATTAGCTGTAATGGAATTTGGAGCAGGGGATGGAAGCTTTATGAGTGGATTAATTAAATATTTTTTTGAAAATAACAAGAATTTTTTGGAAGGAGTTTCTTTTGTAATTATTGAACCTAATGAAGGGATGGTAGAAAAACAAAAAAATAAATTGGAGGAATTTTTAAACTTGGGTATTGATATTTTATGGAAACGTTTGGAAGAAGTAGAGGAAAATAATATAAATGGTATAGTTCTTGCAAATGAGGTTTTAGATGCTTTGCCAGTTGAAAGAATAATCTTTTCAAAAGGAAAATTACTAAGACAAGCAGTTTCTATAGACAAAAAATCTCATAAATTATTTTTTGATAAGATGCCAATTACAAGTGAATTGGGAAAAGGTATTGAACTTGCTAAAAGTGAGTTGGGAATCACTATCCCGCCTGAAGATGCTATTGAAGGCTGGACGACAGAATGGCATATAGAAAACTCAAAATGGTTAAAAGCTATTTATGGAAAAATTAATAATGGTATTTTATTGATAATTGATTACGCTAAGGAAGCTAAAAAATACTACACCTCTAAGAATTCTGATGGGACTATAGTTTCCTATGAAAATCAAAAAATGACGAATGATGTCTTAGATTCTCCTGGAAATTGCGATTTAACATCTCATGTGTGCATAGAAACTTTAATAAATGATGCTGAGACTCTTGGATTTGATACTGTTGGAATAACTAAACAAGGAGAGGCTTTGTTGGCACTTGGATTGGCAGAGAGACTTTATGGGATTCAGAAAGAATTTAAGGAGGATTTATCAAATGCCCTTTTAAGAAGAGAGGCATTACTTAGACTCGTTGATCCTGTTTGTTTAGGTGATTTTAAGTGGTTTGTCTTTAAAAAGTTTAATGAGAAGAAAATGAATATAAATTCAACATGTTTGCGTTAAGAAAAAAACTTTAAAAATAATGAATCTTCTACGTCATCATATATATCAACAGCACCAATTTCTCTCGGTAATATAAATCTCATTTTGCCATCACGAACTTTCTTGTCGCCCATAAGTATTGTTAGAACCTCTTCTTTATTTATTTTGGGGATCTCAGTAGGAAGATCGTAACTCTCTAATAGAATTTGCTGTCTTTCTAATTCTTCTTTAGACCACAACCCTTTCTCAATTGCTATTTTACCAGCAATATTCATACCAATTGATATTGCCTCACCATGTAGAAATTTGCCGTATCCACATAAATTTTCAATAACGTGACCAAAGGAATGACCATAATTCAATATTGCTCTAACACCATTTTCATGTTCGTCTTGCGAAACAATATAAGACTTTGTCTTTATTGAACTATCAATTATTTTAATTAGATATTCATTCTTGAGATTTATAAGCTCATTTTTGTTTTTTTCAATTTCTAAGTATTCGAAAAGTTCTTTATCTTTTATTACTCCGTATTTTATTACTTCGGCCATGCCTGCACTAAATTCTCTTTTGGGCAAACTTTTTAAAGTTTCTGGATCAATAAAAACTGCTTTAGGTTGATTGAAAGCTCCAATTAAATTCTTACCTTTTGGATGATTTACTCCTGTTTTTCCTCCAACAGATGAATCAACCATTGATAGTAATGTTGTTGGAATCTGAATATATTCGATGCCTCTTAGCCAAGTCGCAGCTGCAAAACCACTTACATCTCCAACAATTCCTCCTCCAAGAGCAATAATTATTGAATTTCTATCTAAGCCAAATTCAAATGCAACATCATATATTTCACTTAAGGTTTTTAAGTTTTTATATGATTCTCCAGCCTTGATAAGGAACATTTTGGCCTGAAATTTATTATCTTTTAAATTATTTAAAAATTTTTCTCCATATAAATTTGATATTTCTTCATTTGATATCACAAGTATTTTTCTATTCTTTGTTATTCCAATTTTTAAAAGTTCTTCGCTGATATTATTCAGTATCCCTGCTTCTAGAGTTACTTCGTATGACTTATCACCTAATGGTACTAATATTTTTCTCTTATTCACAATTGATTACCTAGTTAAAATTTATAAATATTTGGTATTAAATACTTTATATATTAGCAAAATCTAAGCTCTAGATCCTTAAAAATTCAGTTGTTAAGAATTAGAAATGGTAATAAAATCATGCTATGAGTTTTAAAAAAAATATAAACGATATTAAGAAAAATTATTCCCTAGGAATAATTGGAGGTGGTCAACTGGCATTGATGTTAACCGAGGCAGCAAAAAAAAGAGATTTAGAAGTATGTGTGCAAACAAAATCTTGTGATGATCCTGCTGGTTCAAAAGCAGATCATGTCATAGAAGCTGATCCTTTAAAGATAAGAGGTAATAAATCATTAATTAATGAGTGTGAAAAAATAATTTTTGAAAATGAATGGATAAAAATTGATAAATTAAATTTAATTGGCAATAACGATATTTTTGTTCCAAGCCTTAATGCAATTAAGCCATTAGTAGATAGGTTTTCTCAAAAAAAATTAATAGATAGAATGAATATTCCTTGTCCAAAATGGATAAGTATTGAAGATTTTAAAAATCTCTCGGATGAGGAAATCAAAAATTGGACTTTTCCTCTAATGGCAAAATCAAATAAAGGTGGATATGACGGTAAAGGGAACAAAAAAATTAAGACAAAAGAAGATTTAGATTCTTTTTTAACAGAGAATAATTCTGATGAATGGTTAATAGAAGAATGGATAGAGTATGAAAAAGAACTGGCTCTTGTTGGTTCGAGAGATAGGACCGGCAAGATAAGATTCTTCCCCATAGTTGAGACGTTCCAATCAAACCATGTTTGTGATTGGGTTCTTGCACCTGGAACAAATGAATATGATTTGAACTTATTTGCAATAAATATTTTCTCTTCAATAGTCAATGAACTTAATTACGTTGGAGTTTTAGCTATTGAATTCTTCTATGGAGATAATGGTCTTTTAATTAATGAAATAGCTCCTAGAACACATAACTCAGCACATTTCTCTATTGAAGCTTGCACTTCAAGTCAATTTGATCAATATGTTTGCATTTCTTCTGGGATAATGCCACCTGAAATTAAAATGAACTGTAAAGGTGCAATTATGATAAATCTACTGGGGTTAAAAAAGAACTTTCCAATTCCAATGGAAACCAGAATTAAAATGTTATCTGAAATTGAGGGTTCTAATATACATTGTTATGGCAAATCTCGCGAAATTCTTGGAAGAAAAATGGCTCACATCACATTTTTATTAAATGGTAAAACGCATTCAGAAAGATATGATGAAGCTCAAATTTTATTAACTATGGTAAGAGACATTTGGCCATCTCCAAATGCATAAAAAAATAAGTTAGAGTTAGATTACTGGATCTTTGGTTAAGTTCTTCTTTATGTGCTCTGATCTGACTCTCTTTCGACATGAGGAGACTGTCGTGATGCGGTAGTAAACCGATCTTGTAATCGGAAACGAAAGCCCACTTTGAATCCTCTTCTGGCATTTCCAGGTCGATGCAGCAGAGAACTGACGGGGATCCGGTATTGCCTATCAAAATGCCTGCTAAAACAGGCTTTTGGTGGGCATTTTATTTTTTTGGAATAATTGAGCTGTTTTTATTCTCTATCAGTGTAAATAATTTATTGCCAAAATACTTGACGATCCATTCCTAATGTACTTATATTTGTAGTACGCATGTATTACTAATCAATGACTTTAGGAGGGGCTAATGTTTGGACTAATTTTTCTTACGGTTATCGTAATGAGTCCCCAAGTGGTTGGTTGCTTAGTCCAGACCGAAGCAGATTAATTTTATTTGTAAGGAATAAAAAATCTCCAAGAAATGGTATGAGAATTTTTGCTCATACATATTATGCAAATGATGTTGGTGAGCCAATGGCAATTAAATCATCCACTCAAATGTATTTGGATAATGCTTGGGATAAATGGCATGACCTTCAATTAGAAGGTTGGACTTTTGAAGAACTTGAATTACCTGAATCTTTATGACTAACTTAAATCCAATCAAAAAGAAATTATCAAAAGTAGATAGAAAGTTATCTATGCAAGACCCATCAAAATTATTAGCAGAATTTTTTAATGGTGTTGTCATTGAACTTGATGAAGAATATAAATATGACTCATAAAGAATTGATAGATCAAGTTTCCGCAAATTTATTTAAACATAGTGGAAAGTTAGAAAGCAGAAGATCTTGGTTGGCAATGAGAAATTATCTTGAACAATTAGATACCGAACAACTTAAATCCATGCTTAAGGACCACGGATGATTTAAAAACTTTATTTAGTTTTTATTTTTTTCTTAATTCTCAGAAAAACGTAAGTTGCAAAGCCAACCAAAAACATATCCAAGTAAATATGCCAAGTAGGAAAAATCTGGTGTATTAATTCCATTAATGTTTTATTGCCACTTGCCAATAAGGATAATCTAAATTTGATTTTTCTCTAATCAATTGTAATTTTCTAGAATTTATTTTTACTACTATTCCATCTGTTGGATATTTACTAAAAAGCTTCCCATCTAGCCATTGTTTTCTAAATACTTCAACTTGGCTTGTAAAGTTGCAAGAAATATCCTGCGGGATCGTGAAGCCAAGCTTAGAAAGACTCTTTTTGGACTCATATTGGTTTAGTGTTGAATTAAGTATTTGAAATGCGCAGAAGCTGAGACTTTCAGAAAATCCTTCTTTAGCTCTTAGAAATCCAGAAGCGATTCTCTGGGAGATATTTGGACTTTGGTTGGGTGCATATAATTCACCTCTAACTTGAAGAACCCCTCGTAAAGGGAGATTATTGGGTATGTCTTGGACTTTAATAAGTTTCCTAGTAACGTCTGTCCCTTTTCTTGAAATTGCTTTCTCCAAGGTTCCATCCCTATATTGCAAAGCAACAGCACAACCATCAATTTTTGGTTCAATTAATAATCTGGTATCTACTAATAATCCTTTCAAAAATTTATCTATTGAATCCTTTTCTAATGAAGGTAAAACTAGTTTATTTTTCTTTTTAAAGTAATCACAATTAGGGTTTGTTCTTAATAAATTTTTTTCAAGTTGGTCGAACTGCTTATCAGAGATTAAAGAATTACCATTTCTATAATTATCGTCATACCATTCAATTCTTTCTTCTAAATAAGTCTTCATTTAATACTATGGCTTAAGTTTTTGGCTAGGTATCCAACTTGGTTTATCTATAATCCATTTTTCTCTATCTTCATATTTAACAGTCCATAAAAGAAATGAAGAAATTTCTTTTAGAGTTATGCCAACCAAATATCTTGTTTTTGGACTTATTGATATAAATCCAAATAATAATATTAATAAAATAAGTTTAAACATCCCTTTAATCATTTAAAAACTCAGCGTACTTTTTGCGAAATTTTTAATTAATGCAATTCTTATAACCTTCAATCTTTGCTAGTTCATCAATGTTCAAACCTGTTTCTTCTAGAAAAGTTTCTCCTATATCGTCCTTATTAAATTTAGTTAAAGCTCCTTTAGTGGAGTACTTAATACATTGGTTTTTGTATTTTGCTTCTTTGACAACAGGAGATAAATAAAAACCAAACAAGATGATAAAAGCCCCATAGGTTACAACTTTTCTATGGTTTTTCCACCATTCATAAAATTTATTGGACACGAAAAATAAATAATTAATTTCTATTTTAAATTGATTGCCAACAGATTACTTTAGAAATTTAAGGAATGGTTAATTTATTGTTTTTATTAATAGATTTAACCCAAGAATAATATCTTGATTTTCTAATCCTTTGCTCTTTCGAGACTAATCTATCGGCAGATTCTAGGGGTGATTCTCCTTTCTCAACTTTTGTTGTAATAGATATACCAAAACCTTTTGCTTCAATTTTTGCAATGCCACCCTCTAAAAAAAATAAAAAAGACCAACCTTTGTTCCATCCTAAATAGAAGGGATTTCGATACATTGCATTTTTCCGAATATACTCTCTAATGTTATTTTCCAATTCAAGGTGTTACTTGTATACACTATTACTAAATTAAAAGTTTACGGCAGTTTATTTCTGGGAAGTAATTTTCGTATTTAAATAATTTTTTGGATGAATACTTGACGCCCAGGAGTAGTACATTTATATTAATAGTACAAATGTATTATCTTCATGACTTCAGGAGCCACTAATGTTCGGACTTATTTTTATCTTGGCAGCCTTATTGACCCCCCAACTGGCTGGTTGTTTAACAAAAAAAGTGGTTTATTAATTTTTTTTGAGAGTTGTAAGAAATCTGTTTCTAACAACTTAAAAGTATATACTCATCTTTTCTATGCAAATGAATTAGGTGAACCAGCCCAAATTAAAAATTCAAGAATTCATTCTATTGAGTGCGCTTGTGAAACATGGAATGAATTAATTTCAGGAGGTTGGCAAATTGTTACTAATAAATTCCAGTAATTATGATCAAAGTAAATCCGTCAAAATGGGAATATCTAAAAGAATCTACCCTAAAACGAAAACGAACAAAGATTTGTATTACTTGCAATCACTTTCGCTACAGCACTACAGAAACTTTTGCTACTATCTTGATCTGTCCAAAATACGAAAAACGCATACCACAGGGTGATCATTTACTTAAAGGCTGTGAGTATTGGCAAAAAAATAGGACGATATTTTCTCCTGAAGCATCTTAATTATTCTCTAATTAAACTTCTCTTGGTAGAGATATTTAATTATGTAAACAAAGCATTATTTTATACAACTTAAAAAAATCTTTTTAAGTAATTTTGAAGCATGATTCAATTCTACTTCTCCATATTTTTATTGGTTGTGCTTACATTTTTTGCACTTTTATTAGATGCTCCAGAATTGGCATCTTTAATTCAAACATTTTAGAAAATAATAAATCAGCATTTTTACTGATTTACTTTCTTAATAAGTAAGGCGTAGGTTTAACTAGTTGAATAGGAGGGATCCAATGATTGACAGTCCACCAGAGGAGTTAAATTATAAAATTTAAATCTAAATAAAACTAATGCTAAATCTGGAATGACTCTTCTATTTGAGATTCATTCCTTTTTAATTTCTTTCTAAAAAATGTAAATTATAAATATTAAATTTTTAAAGTAAAAAATATGTACATATTAAAATGATTTGGGGCCTAATTCTCTTCTGAGATAGTTACTAACTTTACCTGAATCCAAATCCAGTTTTTTGTTCTTCTTTATCTTCCCATTCATTAATAATTAGTTTTAGTAAATTTTTAAGTTCTGAATTCGAAGCATCAGTATCTTTTTGAAGATTTATACAAATGTTTTTTATATCTTCAAAAGCATTATCAATTAATATTGTTTTTTGATCTGGATTAGCCATAGAATTTTAAAATGCTCCATTACAGTTGAATCCACTGCAGTTAATAAGCTTAAAAATATTCATTACAAAGTTGTGGAATCTCTCATCATAAAAAAATGCCCAGGTAGTAAATATAGCAAAACCAGAGACAGCAAACGCAGCATATTGAAGCCAATGTATTCCATAGCTGTCTAATCCATTTTTATCAAAATCAGAATTACTCAAATCCTTTTTTTTATTTATAATAAAAATTTTTTTTAAAAAAGGAGAGTTTGTTTTGAAGGACAGATTTATTTCCTTTTTAATCTTAGATTTATTAATCGCTTAAATAAACCCTGGAACTATCCACCCAAAAAAACCATAGTTTATTATTAAAGCTAGAAACCCTATCATAGCAAATCTCCCATTTGTTATTTCGGCATTTTTCCAAAATTTACCCATATAGTTTTTACTTTTTTTCGAATTTTTATCTATCAAATAATTTGGTTCTAAAGGTTCTTGTAGCCTTTTGATAGCGTACAAGGAAAATTGGATTGTAATAGCGATGATAACAACTATAAAACTAGTAAGAGCATCCATATTTAGATTTCTTGTGTGATCAATTTGTAGCCAAAGAGAAATGACGTTTGTATGTATCAAATATTTCCTTAATTCTGCTTTATTGCCAGAGGAAACCTTACTTGAATTATTAAAGAATGTAACATATAAAAAAAAAATTAGTATGAATTCTTACTTTTTCTTTGGATTTCATATTTTTAAAGACTTTTATGTCACATTTATGTGTCATTTATATCTAAAGAGTACTCTTAATACAACTACAAAATTAGTTTTAAAGTCTTATTTCTCAAAATCAATAGATTATTGAAGATTTTTTAAAATATATTTTTATATTATTTTTGAATTGATTTTTAATAACTAGAAATTATTACTTTTGTTTGATTTCAGGGAGGTAAAATTTATTGCCTAATGTATAACCTATTGACATGAGTACAAAGCCAATAAGTTGAGGTAAATGAGAATTTGCTAGAGAGATTTTTTCAATCATTTCTCAATCTATAAAATAATATAATAATAAAAAATTTTTAATGTTGTAATTCTATTTTCTTTTTGATTCTTTAATTTCCCCAGATTTTTTTAGTGAATTAACAAGCCTTTCATTTTCTGTTTTTAAATTTTCTAATGCAGATTTTGTGAATTGTTCTTTAGCCTCAAATTTTGCTGAACTTAAAACTTTTTTATTAGGGAGTTTTTTCTTCGGTTCTGGCTTCATATTAAACAGCATTTTAAAAATTTTAAAAGTTATTTTTTTTGTACTGGGTATTATTTTTTACAGTTTTCTGGTTAATAATATTTGTTTACATAAACAAATTAATCTTTATCTTTTGGAAGCCTTAACCATCCAGTAGTCCATTCTGATTTAAGTTTTGCCCATGAGATCCTTTTAATATCTTTTTTATTTTTGGCAGGAAAAATATCAACCCATTTATCTTCATTTTTACCACCATAAGCTTTAACTTGAAAATGCCTATGACCATTAATAGTTTCTGGTGCTGTCCAACACAAAGTAGGAGGCCATTTCATGAGAAATTTTTTAAAAGTTAAAAAACTAAAGGTTGCTTTGCCCAGTTAAAACTAAACCATAATAAGCAATCGTACCAAGGATTAGTACGATACCAAGTATTCTAATAATCATGCTTTAATATTTTTAAATCCAAATTACCTTAAAGAAGGTTTATAAATTTTAGTTGAAGATTTAATATTTTCTAATTTTTCTTTTTTTTATTTCTAACTATTGATTGGCAAGATTCAGGGTGCCATTCATTCTGAATTTTGCCAATAAAATCATAAATAAATGAATCGGGGCATCCAGTTTCTTTCTGAAGTTCTGAAAGTTCTTCTTTAATGAATTCATATACACTCGTTATTACCCCTAAATTTTCTTCTTGGGAAGGAGCCCATTTTTTATTCTCTATTAATATTTTTTAAATTATTTTCCACAATATCGTAATAGGTTATGTCTCCATAATCAGCATCTGAACAACATAAATCTCCATATAGTTCCTCTAACAAATCGTACGCATCTGAATACTTATCAAAACTTTGAGCTGTTAATTCGTCATCTTTCCCATCAATTCTAATTATTTTGTAGGTCATATTTTACTTAGATGCAAAAAGTATTTTGTTTGATTCATTAGACCATCTTATAAATAAACATCTTATTTAGAAGTATTAGTTGGGTAAAGCTTCTGAATTTTATTTTTCTGAATTTCTATTTTTCTTTGCTCATATTTTTTTGCCATTATTTTTCTGATAAATAATTGTGGGATAAGCCAAACTAAAGCAATAGCTATAGCCATGAAAGCAGGATTTCTCCACGTTAACCTAATAATCTCTTGTATAAATTCTTGATTGAAAATTTCCATACATTAAATTTTGATGATATAAATATCTTTGCTTTCTTTTATAAAATTTTTAAATTTCATAATTCATCATAACCTTAAAAAATCTAATAAGGAATTTTATAAATTTTTTCTTTTTTTACTTTGTTTTCTTTTATATTTGGATTTAGATTAATTTTTTTTTGAGAGATGTCGACTTATCTAATTACAGGATCAAATAGGGGTATTGGATTAGAACTATGTAGGCAAATTCATAAGAGGGGAGATAATGTAATTGCAACGTGTAGGAAAGCTTCAAAAGAACTTAGAGATTTAGGAGTGAGAATTGAAGAGAATATAGAAATTTCTTCTAATGAGTCGATAACAAATTTGTGTAAAAAACTATCTGGAGTTAATTTAGATTGCTTAATTCATAATGCAGGAATTTATGAATTTAATTCTTTCGAAAACTTAGATAAAAAAAGTATTTTGCGTCAATTTGAAGTCAATGCATTAAGCCCAATATGTATGACTCAATCACTTAAACATTTTTTAAAAAGATCTTCTAAAGTTGCTTTTATCACAAGTAGAATGGGTTCTATTGAAGATAATACATCAGGAAGTTCTTATGGTTACAGGATGTCTAAAGTCGCTTTGTCCATGGCAGCAAAATCACTTTCTATAGATTTATCAAGAGAAGATATTTATGTAGCTATTTTGCATCCTGGATTAGTGAGTACAAGAATGACTGGCTTTACAAGAAATGGAATTAGTCCTGAAGAATCAGCAAATGGCCTTTTAAAACGTATAGATTTTTTAAATAAAAATAACTCGGGTACTTTTTGGCATGCCAACGGAGAAGTTTTGCCCTGGTAAGATCTATATTTTTATTTTTAAGAGATTTATATCGTTAATTTGTTAAAAAACTTTTAAATTTTTAAAGAATTTCCTTCCTTGTTTAATTCTTTTAGTTATCTTTAAAAAAACATTAGTAAAGGAGGTGATTCATTGTCGTATCTACCGAAAAATGCGGTTATTAAAGGGGCCGTGAATTCAGTATCTTCATCACATTCATCGGTCTCTTTTTCTTTGATTAAGAAAAAAGGTTTTATAATCAACAGATTTATATAAATCAGTTACTTAATAATTAAAAGCTCTGTATCTTATTAAGTTACAGAGCTTTTTTTATGAATTTAAATAGTCTTTCAAAATTTACTCTATCTCTTTTGGCCGAAGTAAATTAAGGCTAAAAAAGATAAAGTGCTTACCAAAGCGATTAAGTACCATCCAGTTGAGGAGTTGCTAGTTACTTCGGTCATTTATTTTAATTTTTCGGAGGAATTGATTATTTGGGTAAATATCACAATTGATATCATTAAAAAAACTAAAAGGATGTAAGTTACGTTCATTTATAGAAAAATGCTAATTATCAAAAAGATTATTCCTAGAACTACCGCGACAATTGCTCCATCTACTAATAAGTCTTTCCATGTATAACTTTTAAGCATCTTTGTTTTATCTTCTTCACTCATAAGGTTCTTTAACCACGTCCAATCTAAAAGCTGTGTCAAAGCAATACCAAAAATTAAATGACCAATCAAAATACCAATTAGATCAATTCTAGAAATATCTTTAGTTAGACCTGTAATAATAAAAAAGTCCACTAGTTTTTTTCTTTATTAGATAAGGCACCACCTTCTTCTTTGTACTTTTCCCAAGCTTCGCTTATTTTTGCTTTAGAGAAATTTTGTTTTCCCTCAGAGAATTTATTTTTGAGATTATTAAAACTATTAGTCAGTTCTTTTTTTGTTGGTTCATCAAGAAAGTTTGATGTTAATTTCCATAAATACCAGCTGCTAGCTAGAAGAAGAATTAATCCGAGTAATTGCATATTAGCTTTTTTTCTATCCTACAACTTTTCAAATGGTTTCGATAAATTAATTTCTTTAATACCTGTAGAAATTTTTGACCTAAATAAAAATTAAAACTTTAACCAGTGGAAAAATACTCTATCAAACAGCCATATAGTTAGACCCCCTTCTAGGAAAGCCAGCCAATACATCCCATAATCAGAAAATCCCATTTGTTCTTTTACTGTATTAATTAATTTTTTGTGAGCTTGAATGAGATCTTTCATGAATAATCAAATTTTTTAAACCTGATGAATTTCTTTAATTAAAAAACCCTTCCCGTAGCAAGATAGACATGTTTTAGTCTCATCTAATGAAATCCTTAGAAAACCTGCTCCATTACATCTGAAGCAATTTACTTTGGTGTTTGAATAAATTTTTGATTTAATTTTAGCAGCACGATTTAAGTAAGAAACAGTTTCTTTACGGCCGTTTGCTTTTGCAGCTTTGTTTAAAAGCTTTTTGTAGTTGACTTTAAGTTCTTGAATATTCATCTTTTATTAAAACTAAGATGCGAATACAGGAAATTAAATATTTAAGTAAATTAAAAAAACTTTGGATTTCCCGTTTATATTTCTAATCTGATCTCTTACTGAGATTCAATTAATATAACTAGGATTTGTTTTATGTGTTTGGTATCAAGAGTATTAATTTGTATATTTAATAGAAATTTTATATTTGATAAACTTTAATTTTTGGGGGATCACTCAAGAACTATTATTTTGTCATGGGAAGGAATTTTAGAAATTTATTATTTAAAAAACTTTTTAAGTTCTGGTGGATTATCCAGCCTTCTTGAGGTTTTTAACTAAATAATCATTTTCATTAGTAAGGACTTCGAGCTTAGATTTTTCCAATTCTTTTTTGATTTCGGAATTTAAATCCTTATTTGTCTCTTTAAGATTCATAAGATTTGTACTTAAAATTATTTAAAGACGATTTAAATCCTAGTGATCCCAAAAAAAAATTGTGGATAGTTTTTTCTTAAAAGAAGATAATATTTTATTTTGCACATAGAAATTAAAATTTAATCAACATATTGTGGAAAACCCTGTTGAAAAACGCTTAAAAAGTGGATAACTCTTCGGAAGCATTATCAAAACAAGCTTTTCTGGAATTATTTTTAAGTATTAATACTTCATCAAAAAAAAAAAAATGTAGTTTAAAAAGTATCATAATCAATTGTTATGACTGCGGGATCATTGCTTCTTAAAAAAAGATAGAAAATTTATTCGAGGAGCTAATGTTGATAAAAAATTTAAAAAGTTTTTATTCTTGATGTATCAATTTGAAAATTAAAGTGAAGAAAAATCAATCTAAACTTGAAATTTTTAATTTTTGTCTTAGCTGAGCAAAATAATCTTTAATTCGGTTTTCTCTATGGCAACACTTCCCAAATGCAAGATTAATCAAATAGGTTTGTATAAGTTAAATATTTAAAATGTCAGAAGAAAAAAAGGATTCAAAAAAATGTTCTGGAAAGAAAAACATTATGTTTGCCTATGGTTTTATACAACTTGGTTCTAGTTTCGTATCGGCAATAGCATTAGCTGCAATCGCTTTTGGATTCTGTTCAGTAAAAAAGGAATCTAAACTTTTTAATAAATGTGTTGCAGAAATTATTGAAGATGGTGGCACTAATTCTGAGGCCGTAAGGTATTGCAATGGGGGCAGTTAAAATCCCTCTCAGATTAATTAAATGGATTCAACCTGTGATTTGATTATTGATTCCTTAAAAGAGGAGCCAATTGGAGAAACTGATCATTTTATTTGGTTCATAACAGATATTGGCATTGTTGCCCTATTCAAAAGAGAGGAAAACTTGGAAACTTATAGTTCGAATGTCGAAATTGAGGCAAATAAAATTTCTTTAGATATAACTAAAGAAGAGAAAGAGTACCTCAAAATAAAAGAGAGACAGCTTTTCTTATTTTATTCATAATTTAGTATTTAGTTCTTGATTTAGTAAGAAGGCTCAAGGTTAAAAGCAGGCTCCATAATATTGTTTTCGCTAATTAATTCGTAGGTTAGCTCTTTATTTAGGGCATTTATATAAGATGTATAAAGTTTTCCCCAAACAAATTCAAATTCATCTTTACTTAAATTCTTAAAAAGAATTTCTCCTTTGAAGTAAATGTGATAAGAATCATTCATCATGGAAAATTAATCTTATCCTTTTTAACGCAGTGAAATATGTATGTAGTATTAGGTGCTACTAAAAAGAAATTTATATTTGGAAGTCAAATACTTTTAGACTATCCGTGTATTCATTTTTTGTTTTTTGAATAATCCGACTGTCTCATCAAGATCCATACACGGTTGAATACTTATATCCATTAACCTTCTCCAGGGATGCCATTGCTTCCAAATTGTCTCAAGAGAATCTGCACTAACTACAGAATGTCCAATACCATTTTGAACCATAAAAATCCAAGAATGAACCTCATAGTTTTCAGGTCTGTTTTGGGGACCACCTGATTCGTACCAATTAATTAGCATTTCTGCTCCTTCTTCTTGATCCTCGCCATCTGTAAATTCGTAGGAAATCAAATACCTTTGCATATAGATTATTATTAAAATCTTTAAACTATTTTAACTCTAGATTTAGATATTGCCTCCTAATTTAATTAATGCTATCAAGCTTATAGAAGTGATTGTTTTAAATGACTGGAAGATTTGGGAAAATCAAAAAGAATATTATGACTAATTTATCTTTTATAAATAAGACAATCTTGAAGTATTTTCAAAACCATGATCTGTTCGTATAGCTCCAGTTAACTTATAAAATTTGATACTTTTTAAAATACCTTAAATTAGTTACCATATTTGTACTTTATAGATACCAATGACAAATAAAAAGGATCAAAGTGATCCAATTGATAATTTAGAGTATGAAAAAGTCCTAGAAGAAGAAATAATTAATTCCTACGAAAGTAAATTTCAGAAAGATACTGAAGAAAATAGTAAAAAGATTAAATTTTACAGACTTAAAAGAACTCCATTAGAAATATTAAATAGGTCATTTTTCTTTTTCTTTATTGGAAGTTTTCTTTTCTCTTTGTTTTTAGCTTATTCAGAAAGTAAGTTATGGTTCATACTTTATGTAATAAGTGCATTGTCATGTGTTTTCTATACTCCTAACAGAAAGGCACTTAAAGAATTAATAGCAGCTTGGCCAAATATAGAGGATCTCATTAAAGGGAGGAGTTTGTGGAGAAAAGGTAAGTAAAAAGATTATGAAACCGTTAAATTCATTTAAAAAGTGGTTATTAAATATTCTTGTGCCATACATTGAGGGCACCAACAAGAAGAAAGAGGATAAAAAATGAGTCTAATAAAGGTTGGAATTATTGTTGAAAGTTTTTTGTTTGTGGGAGTTTTTTTATGGGTTAGGAAACTAACCAGTAATAAAGGTAGACAACCATCTCTATCAAAAAAAACAATAAAAAATCTCAAATTTTAGAATTTTGATCATAAAATAAGGAATCTTTATAAAGAGATTAAATTTATGGGGAATTTATTTACTTTTTTTCTCTCACTTTGTGTATGAAATCGGTTAGAACATCTATAACTTTCTTAAAAATATGGTTTCCTCCATTCAAGGTCTTGCTCCAATAACTAATCCATTAAATAGTGTCTTAGTAGAAAAGAAACTAATAAATGTTGATCAAAAGTTTATTCAACTTGTTTCTCTGGCAGAAGGGTTACCTCGTACAGAAGTTATTGAAAGTGGTAGAAATTATTGGAGAGGCGTTTGTAGAAGCTTAATTTTTAGATTTCCAGATGACCTCGAAATTTTAAAGCTTGATGTGAGAAGTTATGTAGATAGATCAAAAGGAATAATTCAGATAAGATCTGCAGCAAGATTAGGGCAATCAGATTTAGGTGTGAATCTAAGAAGAGTGGAATACTTGTTTAATCAATTAGAGAAATTTTAATTAGTCTATTTTTTATAAATTTAAGGTTTTTTTTAATAAATAGGTGTGCTTTAATTCATAAGGATATTTGAATTGCCATGGTGAAGATAATTTTAGTTGGGATTATAATAGCGCTTGTATATTCTCAACCTGACCTTCGTCTTACAGTCGCTGATTGGTTAAAAGCAGCTTCTGATTTTCTTATTGAATCGGTACAAGTAAAACCTTGAATTGCTTTTGAATCAAGAACTAAATAAAACCTGAGACAGTAATCATCTGTTTAATGCATACAGCTACGAAAATAAATATTATTATCCTGCTTAATATGTATTTCACTTCAACAAATAAATAGTTTTAGGAACATAATAGAAAATTTTTTTGAAATTTTTGAATAGTTAACGATAATAAGGGATATGAAGCTTAGATTATTTGAGTTCTATTTTATTAAAGACTATTTAAGGCCTTGGTTTGGTCTTATTTATTCTTTATTCTTTCTGTTTTTTTTAGGTGCAATTGGCTATCGAATAACAGAGGGATGGGAATGGAGTGATTGCTTATGGATGGTTCTGATCACAATAACCACTATTGGTTTTGGAGAAGTTCAACCTTTAAGTCCTGAAGGCAGGATAGTAACTGTTTTAGTAATCGTAGGCGGATTGATCTTTATTCAATTTACCTTTCAAAAAGCTGTTAGATTATTCGAATCCGGCTATTTTCAAAGAGTAAACGAATTACGTTTTAAAAGACTTCTTAGAAAAATGGAAAATCATGTAATTTTGTGCGGATATGGGAGGGTAGGTCAGGAAATATCTAATCAAATAAAAACCCAAAATATTCCTATTATCGTAGTTGAGAGTGATGAAGATAGAAAAAAAATTGCTGAAGAAAATGGTTTAGAAGTTCTTTGTGCTGATGCAACTCTTGATGAAACGTTAAAACTGGCAGGGTTAGAAAAATGTAAAAGTTTGGTCGTGACTTTACCTAATGATGCTGCTAATTTATATGTCGTATTAAGCGCTAAAGGAATAAGAAGTTCTATAAGAGTAATTGCAAGAGCTGGAACCGAAGAAGCTGCAAATAAGTTGAGATTAGCTGGTGCAAGTATAGTTGTAAGCCCTTATATTGCAGCAGGAAGAGCAATGGCATCTATGGCTTTAAGACCTATTGCTATTGACTTTCTTGATCTGCTTGCAGGAAGTGAATGTGAGATTGAAGAATTTGAATTAAGTAATGATATTAGTCTTTTTGAAACTGCAGAGAAAAGATCACTTTCTGAACTTGGAATAGGAAAAAAAAGTGGAGCAAAAATATTAGCCATTAAAGAAAATGAAAAGTTGTTTACTAATCCTGGAGGTAATTTCATCCTTCAACCAGGTCAGGTTTTAATAGCTTTTGGTAGTAAAGAACAGCTTAATATTTTGAACGGATTATTAGGAAATCTTGTTGTAGCAGTTGAGCTATTAAAGTAGATATATCAAAATAATTTGATATTTAATTCTTTCAATTTTTAAATTTCCCAATAAATGTCAAATTATCATGACTTTCATATACCTTTAACCCCTCTTAAAGTCTTTTACAATATTTATTAGTAGATTTAAATAAATATACTTTTTTAATGGAAGAGAAATTAATTCTTTTCAAGAATCGTAAAAGATTCGGGATTGAAAAAAATATAGATATCATTTTTAAAAATACAACCCTAGTTTTGTCTAGTCTTGTAGCAGTAGTTTTATTTGGGATTATTTTAGTAGTCTTTATTCAGTCATTTGAATCCTTTTCTAGGTATGGCTTGAATTTTCTTGTTACTTCTGAATGGAACCCAGTAAAAGATGAATATGGAGCTTTTACTGCAATATATGGGACATTAGTTACTTCTCTTCTTTCATTATTGATTACTATCCCTTTAGGCGTTGGAACTGCGATATTTATAACAGAGGATTTTGTTCCGAAATTTGTCAGAGAAATAGTTGGTTCATTTGTTGAATTACTAGCAGCCATACCATCTGTTGTATTGGGATTATGGGCAATTTTTGTTATGGAACCTTTCTTTAGAGACTTTTTTGCCTTTTTACATAATTTCTTTGGTTGGATTCCTTTATTCAGTTCGGAGCCTGCAGGTCGGAATTCACTTTTAGCGATAATAATTTTAGTGGTTATGCTTTTGCCAATTGTGACTTCGATAGCTAGAGATTCTCTTAATCAAGTTCCTAAAAAGCTTAGGAATGCAGCCTATGGAATTGGTGCAAGTAGATGGAAAACTATATTTTCGGTAATTTTGCCTGCAGCATTATCAGGGATTATGGCAGGTGTTCTATTAGCTCTAGGCAGAGCTATGGGAGAGACTATGGCTGTCACAATGATTATTGGCAATTCTAATGCATTTAGTTGGTCACTATTATCGCCTGGATATACCATCTCCTCTATGCTTGCAAACCAGTTTGGTGAAGCTGATGGAAGTCAGGTCTCATCCCTTTTTTATGCAGCTTTTGTACTTATGATTCTTTCTTTAGTGGTCAATATCTTTGCTCAATGGCTAGTTAAAAAATTTAGTCTCAAATATTAGATAATTATGAATTCTCTTTATTACCAGAAAAAACTATCAAGAAATGTAGGAGATAAATTTTTTACTTCTTTATCAGTTTTTTGTGCATTCATTGCTATACTTCCTTTGATTTTTGTGGTTACATATATTCTTATTAAAGGAGGTGCTCAGATTAATTCTGATCTATTTACTTTAGAACCAAATCCTCCTGGAGATGATTTAGATGCAGGAGGAATTAATCCTGCATTAATTGGGACACTAATAATTACAACTATTGCTTCAATTATCGCTATACCTGTAGGTGTAGGGGGAGGTATTTATCTGGCTGAATATTCAAAAGGTGGGCCTTTTTCAAAATTTATTCGATTCGGAGTAAATGTTTTAGCGGGTGTTCCTTCAATCATTGCAGGTGTATTTATTTATGCCTTAATCGTTTCAACAAAGATCTTATTTGGAAGTATGTATAGCGGCTTGGCTGGAGGTATGGCTCTTTCAATATTGATGTTGCCTACAGTTATAAAAACTACTGATGAAGGTTTAAAGTTAGTTCCAAATGAATTAAGGTATGCTTCTCTAGGCATAGGAGCAAGTATGTATACAACAATATTAAAAATAACTTTACCCTCAGCATTTAGATCTATTGCTACTGGCGTTGTGCTTGGGATTGCAAGAGCAGCAGGTGAAACAGCACCTTTGATCTTTACTGCTTTATTTTCTTACTACTACATAGTAGGTTTTGAAGATTTGTTTTACGAGATGGGGTCTTTAGCAGTTCTTATTTATAATTTTGCCCTTGAACCATATGATGCTCAAAATAAACTAGCCTGGGCAGCTTCTTTTATTCTTGTTATATCAATACTATCAGTAAATATATTTTCGAGGATATTAGCCGCTTTTACTGAGAAAACTAAGAGGGTATGAAATGATTAAAAATACTCAAAAATTGCAAAAAAATAATATTTTATCTCTTGAGGATGTTTCTATTAGTTATGGCACTTTTGAAGCAGTAAAAAATGTTTTTTGTAATTTTAAAAGGGGAGATATAACTTCACTCATTGGCCCTTCTGGTTGTGGAAAATCAACCGTTCTTAGGGCTTTGAATAGAATGAACGATTTAATCCCTAATTGTTCACTTAAAGGAACTGTTCTCTTTGATGGGACTAATATTTATGACAAAAGAGTAGATCCAGTTGAAGTTAGAAGAAGAATCGGGATGGTTTTTCAGCAACCAAATCCTTTCCCAAAATCCATCTACGAAAATATTGCATTTGGGGCAAGAATTAATGGCTTTACTGGGAATATGGACGAGCTGGTTGAAAGTTCGCTCAGAAAAGCTGCTGTATGGAGTGAATGTAAAGATAAATTAAATGATAGTGGCTATTCCTTATCCGGAGGACAACAACAAAGATTATGTATTGCTCGAACCATCGCAATTGAACCTGAAATAATTCTAATGGATGAGCCATGTTCAGCTTTAGATCCAATCTCTACTTTGAAAATAGAAGAAACGATGCATGAACTTAAGAAGAATTACACAATAATAATCGTCACTCATAATATGCAGCAGGCTTTAAGAGTCAGTGATATGACTGCTTTCTTTAATGCGGTTGAATACGAAGATGGCGATGGAGGTAAAGTTGGTTATCTTGCAGAATTCGACTCAACAAAGAAAATTTTTAACTCTCCAAAAGAAAAAACCACTCAGGAATATATTTCTGGCAAATTTGGTTAATTTACACTTTAAAAAGAAAGATTTTTACTCTCAAGAAAGCTTAGGGGTAGACAAACAGTATAAATACCTATATAGTTATTTCGAATTAGTAAGTTTATCTTTGAAAAACTACCCTTTTCTACCTTTCTTGATTTTTGCAGGGGCTCTCATAACAACTGCAACAATAGGTTTACCTGTATTTACTTCATAATTTAAGAGTATTTCTATTTCAGGTAATCTTATGGTTTCAATATTAAATAAAGAATTAATTGGAAGTCCTAATAAAACCTTAATAAAGGGAAATTTATTTGACTTTATAAAAAAAAGAGAGAATATGAATTTGTGTGGGAGTGAAAAATCTGTATTAAAACCATTTTTAAAAGTGGTTAATTTCTAATTTATTTATCATGGATAAAACTAAAGAACAGTTAGAAAAATTAAGAGAAGTAGCAGAAGCTTCTCTTACAAAAACGGATGAACTTCAAAAAGTTCTTGCTCAAATCGAAGCTTTAATGTCTAGAGAAGAATCAAAAACATTATCAAAGAAGAAATAAATAATTTAAAAAAAATTTTAGGTTTTGTACTTTTAATTACACCTCTACAATTTCATTGTAGTTATCAATTAGGTATGCAGAACCCGTTCCAAAGTTTTCTGTTAGGTCTCGAGGTCTTTCCTTCTTTAAGTAAAAGACCTCTTTAATTTACTTGTTTTTATTATATTTTTATAAACTGTTTATTTAGTTTATTACTTTATAGATTTCTTTCAAGCAGACATTAACGTCGAAAGATTCAGTATTTACAACTTCTAATCCTGTTGTTTTTGTAACCTCAACAGTGGCATTACATTCGTCTTGTTTAAGAGCCATGTAACTTGGCTTTTTATCTTCTATGTCTAATTCAACGCTTGATTCAGTATCTGCTTTATATTGCTCCATTACAAGTGTAAGCGCCTCTATCTCAACGGAAAAATTGTCATTTGCTTTTGCCTCGAATGGGACGACAAGAAATGGAAATAAAATCAACGGCATTAATTTATTCATTTCTATAAAAAGTGTTTATTTTTTTTATAACGTAGATTAATTGCTTAAGAAAGGGGCATTAGCTGTATAGATTTTTTTATCAATTTTTACTTTTTAAAAAAAGTCTTATAAATATAAATTAGTTGATAAATAAACTAAACGAGACTTTTAAGTATAAATTGGTATATCTAAATGAAAATTTAATTCACTTCAATAGGATTTTTTTTTAAGATTTTATCTCGATAATTTCTTCTTCAGAAACAATTGCCCATTTTTTAAATGACTTTTTGCAGGGATATCCTCCTGTCAAGTCTCCGAATGCAGGCAAATAAAAAACATTGTTATTGCTATCCATTGCAAAACACCTAAAAGATAATTTATCTCCATTGTTTTTTAAATGGATTTTTGGATGATAATGTCCACAAATATTCAAGGTTTTATCGTTTTCTGAATTAACTGGCTCATGGCTAAAAGTAATATTTTTAGTTTTTCTAATATCAAAAATTTTTATATTTTTAAAATCACAACCTACATCATGATTTCCCAGGATAAGTTCAACTGTGGTTTTTAGGAGTTCAGGAAGATCCTCAACTTTTTTTTGAAGATTTTTATCTATTGAATATTTGCTGTGGAATAAATCTCCCAGAATTATTAATTTATCAGGAGTATATTTTTTTACTATTTTTTTTATTCTTGCGAAATTATTTTCATCTGAATTATTGGTAAGAGGTATACCATTTTGCTGAAAATACTCAGCTTTCCCAAGATGAATATCGCATATTAACAACTCTTTTGTTTGAGGTAAAAATAAAGCTCTTGAAGGAAGCATCTCTAACAATGTATCTTCCCAACTAAATTTAAAAGAACTTTTTTTCATTTATTCACTATATTTTTTTATAAGTTTTTCTACTCTTTTTTCTATTGGTTCATTGCTTAAAGTATTTTTAAGTCTTTCAACTAATAAAGGGAAAGCAAAAGGAGTTGGAGTTTTTATCTCGTTTAATAAAATTTTGTAATTTTTTAATCTTTCTAATGAGCGAGATATTCTTTTATTTTCTAATTGATATTCTTTAACTTCTTGGTGAGATTGTTTTATCAAAAGATGGCCTTCTTCATATTTAGTAAAGACATCGTAGAAAAGACTTGAACTTATTTGCAGTTGGGAGGAGGTTTTTGTTTTGGTTGGATTATTTTGATTTACAAGGCCACTTATTTGGGCAATCTTTTTAAATCTACGTTTTGTTAATTCTGAAAAATTAATTGCATTTTCAAGATCTTCTTCTAATTTTTTGTTATCCAAAAAGTAATCGGCTTCTTTTTTTACTATGGAAAAATCATAATCTTCTGCTGTAGTTAAGCTGAATCCAAAATCATTAGCAGTAATAGTAAATGTAGATTGTTTTAATTTTGCCAATCTCAAAGCCCATAAAAATGCAATTCCCTCATTTACAAATTTGCCATCAAGTGTAAAAACAAAAAGATTAGATAAATCCTTGGTTTTATATATTTCAATAAGGAATTCATCTTTCTTTGGAATATTTGAAAGATCTTTTTGTTTTTTCAATATTGGGCGTAATGAATTTAATTCAGGATTTAAGTAATCATAATTTTCTAGTTTGTTGCATATATTTATTTCTTTTCTCAAACTCTCACAAAGTAGATCAGAAATTGCCATTTGACCTCCAACCCATGCAGGAATTAGAGAACTTTTTTTTGTTGATTTTTTAACGTATAAAATCATATCTCTTATTCTTACAAATTGAAGCATTTTACCGGCAAAGTAAAATGTATCTCCAGGATTTAATTTTGAAGCAAAATTCTCTTCTAAATTCCCTAAGTTTTTCCCTTTCATATATTTAACATTCACAAATTTGTCACTTGTAATTGTCCCAATATTGAACTTATGCATTCTTATTAAAGATTTGTCTTTTACAAAATATTTAAAATTTTCATCATTATTTTGTGATTCTTCTTTAACTATCTTTTTGTATTTTGGATATGCTTTAAGACATTTTCCTCCATATTCTAAAAAGTCAAGACACCAATTCCAATCTTGATCTTTTAAGTTTCTATAACTCCAGCAATTTTTAATTCTTTCTTTCTCAATTTTTGGATCAAAGCCATTGCCGCATGCCAAACTTATTAGATGTTGTAGAAGAACATCATAAGATAATTCAGGAAGTCTAATTTCCTCAGATATACCACTTTTTATTATTCTTTTCATTGCACTAATTTCTAATAACTCCAAAGAATTAGTAGGCATAAAAATTATTTTTGATTTTCCGCCTGGTCTATGAGCACTTCTTCCTGCTCTTTGGATAAGTCGAGCTAAATTTTTTGCACTACCAATTTGAACAATTTGATCTACAGGTTGGAAGTCAACCCCTAAATCTAATGAGCTGGTGCAGACTACCCATTTTATTAATCCGTCTTTAACCCCTTCTTCAACTCTTTTTCTATCTTCTTTATCTAGGGAGCCGTGATGAAGTGCTATTTTGTCTTCCATTTCTGGCAGAAAAAATTTAAGACATTGATACCATCTTTCAGATTGGTTTCTTGTATTGGTGAATAATAAGGTGCTTTTATTTTTATCTAGGATTTTTAAAAGTGAAGAATGACTTCTAATTCCAAGATGACCACTCCATGGAAAGGTCGTTTCCTCCTCTGGCAAAACACTTATAATTTCTATCTCTTTTTGAATATTTGTACTTATAATTTTCGGTTTAATAGAGCTCATCCCAACTATTGCTCTTGCTGCTTCTTCAATATTTCCAATAGTTGCAGACATTGCCCAAATTTGTAAATTTTTTATATTACCTCTTAGCCAACTTAAAGATAACTCGCACTGGTTTCCTCTTTTACTACCCATCAATTCATGCCATTCGTCAATAATTATTGATGACAACTCCTTGAACAAATTATTAGATTCTTTATTAGAAAGTAAAAGAGATAAAGACTCTGGAGTGGTAATAAGAATATTAGGTGGTTTAGCAAGTTGCTTTTTCTTTTCATATGGGGTTGTATCCCCATTCCTAATTTCAACAGTGATTTCTTTATTAAAATGTAAAGCTGCTAATTGTATGGAATTTTTTAAATCCCTAGTTAGAGCTTTTAAAGGCGTTATTAATAATATATTCACGCTTTTATTATTTTTAGGGTCTTCTATCTGCGATAAAGGTCCCATTAATGCAGCATAAGTTTTGCCGCATCCAGTAGGAACTTGTATTATTCCATTCTCTCCATTTAAAAATGCTTCCCAAGATTCGATCTGGTAGGGTAATGGCTCCCATCCATTTGAGAAGAAAAACTGTTTAATTTTAGAAATTAAATTATTTTGCTTACTAATTTGCTTACTATTTTGCGTAATTTTTTTCATGATATTTTATTCATCAGTTCATAAGCATTATCTAGGCTATCTGCATCATTGATTTTTTTATCTTTTCTCCATTTTGTTATTCTTGGAAATCTTACTGCTATGCCTGACTTATGACGTTTTGAAATTTGTATTTTCTCAAAAGATATTTCGAAAACCATTTCTGGTTTTAACGATCGAACAGGACCAAATTTTTCTATTGTATTTTTCTTTATCCATTTATCTAGCTCTTTAATCTCAATATTCGTTAAACCAGAATATGCACTTGCAAATTTAATTAATTCTTTGTCTTTCCATAATGCAAAACTGTAATCTGTGTAAAGTCCAGCTCTTCTACCGCTACCTCCCTTAGCGTAAATTAGAACAGCATCCAGTTGCATAGGATCAACTTTATATTTCCACCAAATACCTTTTTTTCTACCAGAGGAGTATATAGAAGTCCTTTTTTTAATTATTAATCCTTCAGTATTATTTTCTCGAGATTTTTCTTTATAAGTTAAAGCATCAGGCCAATCTTTAGGAAAGATTAAATCACATATTTTAAAAATATCCGAGATATTATTCTCAGTTTTATTTTGCCATTTTGAAAAATATTTTTCTAATTCAATTCTTCTATTTTCTAGTTTAATTTCTCTTATATCTCTTCCATTAATCTCTAAAAGATCATAAGCAATAAAAATAATTGGATATTTTATTTGAATTGATCTAGTAGGAGACTTTCTATTTATTCTTTTTTGAAGTAAAGAAAAATCAAAGGCAATTTGTTCTTTAAAATTCCAAACTAATAGTTCCCCATCAAGAACAAAATCATCTTTTATGTGGGACATTTTCTCTACTAATTCTGGAAAAGATTCATTGACTAATTCTTGTCCTCTTGTCCATAACGAAACATTGCCTGATCTTTTAATTAATTGCATCCTTATACCGTCGTATTTCCATTCAAATTGAAAATCATTTACTGAATGTTTGAAGATTTTATCTTCAATAGTATTCGCTAGAAGAAATGGAAATGGTTTGGAATTTAACTCTTCAAGATTGATGTTCTTATTAATTAAAAATTCAAATGAATCAATTGAAGGCTTGAAATTACCCATCAACCTATGAGAAATAATTTCTTCATCGATATTAATTAGTTTTGAGATTGATTTTGTAATTAATCCGATAGAGACTCCTACTCTAAAAGTGCCTGTAAGAATTTTATTGAAAATTAAATGGTAATCTTCAGGTAATCTTTCCCAAATATTTTTAATTTGTAAATTTTTCTCCTCCTCATTAAGGTTTGATAATTCAGGTATTGTTTTGCTTAGTAATTCATTGAGACTTATATTTGATAATTTCTTTTTTCTGGAAGTACTTTTATTTTTAAGTAATAAAGCTATTACCTCAGCGGAATCTCCAACTTTTAAATAGCATGTATCAATTAGCCATACAGGATATTCATATATTTGAGAAAAAAGATTTTTTAAATATCTTCCACTAATAAATCTCTTATTACTTTTCCCAGTAAGTAAATATATTGCCCATGAATTATCTATTGGATTATTAGATAAAAAATAATTCTTTAAAACTTCAATTTTATTATTTGTACTGTTACTTGAATCTAAATCTACAAATAATTCTGAAAATTTTTTTAAGCTCATATTTATTTACCGAAGAAAAGAACATTTATTGATTCCTTTTCAACTAAATATTTACTTAAGGCTTCACTATCTCCATGATGAAAAAATACATTTTTTGCTTCAGACTTTTTTACTACTTCCAGAATTCCATCCCAATCCGCATGATCAGAAATTGCGAATCCTTTATCATATCCTGATCTTTTTCTTAGAGCTCTTATTGACATCCATCCACTCGCGAAAGCTGTTTGAATGTTTTTAAAATTTTTTAAATAAGAGCCCTTACTTAAAGATGGGGGTAATAATATTAGACTGCCCTTAAGTTCATCTATCTTTTTTTTATTTTCAATTTTTATAGTATCTTTAATATCAATTCCAAGTTTCCTATAACTATTGTTCATTTTATGAATACTGCCATGGGAATAAATATTGCCTTTAAAATTTGTTTGACTAATTTCGTTTAACAATCTCTGAGCTTTTCCAAGTGAATAGCAGAAAAGTAAAGAAGTTTTTTCAGGTGAATTAGTTATCCATTTTGAAATATCATTTGCTATTTTAGTTGATTCATCCCACTTAAATATTGGCAAACCAAAAGTACATTCACTTATTAAATAATCAGTTTTTACTATTTCATATTTTTTGCAAGTCTCATCTTTTTGAAGCTTAAAGTCACCTGAAATTAGCCATTTTTCTTCAGCAAAAATAAATCTTATTTGGCTAGATCCAAGAATGTGACCAGAAGGATGAAAAGAAATATTAATGCCATTTATCTTAAATTTTTCTCCATATTCAAAAGTCTTAATTTTGATATTATCTCCAACTCTTTCTTTGAGAAGTATCGCAGTTTCCTTAGTAGAAATGTATTCTTCACAGCCAAATGTAAAGTGATCAAAATGAGCATGAGTTATTAATGCCTTTTTTACTGGCTTGCTTGGATCAATCCAAATATCAGCAAGTTCACAATAAAGATTTCCATCTTTATATCTAATTAAATATTCTTGTTTAGTTCTCAAAACTACAACTCTTTAAATGTAGTTAATTTAGCTAATTATGCCCACGCTTGTTTTGATAAGGCTATGGCTGAAATTAATAGTAAAGCAATAACTACAAATTTGTTACTCCAATTAATCATGAATGAACTAATTTTGTTATTAGAAAACCTATTAGATGGAACAATTTTTTTCTGATTCAGAATGTCATTATGTTCATTATTTTCTAAGTAATTTAAATTTTTAATCTCATTTATTAATTTGGATTCACAAGTTGATAGTTTTTCTACTTGATTTAATAAATCAATATCTTCAGGCCTTAATAAAGAGTTTAATTCTTTAACTTTGCTTTCGTTTTTAACAAGAAATTCATTAACTATCTCATCTGTTCCCAACCCCTTCTTTATATTTAAAAGAATATGATCTCTTTCCCAAGATTTTTCAAGAGAATTTAAAATTTTGCTTAAGCTCATTTTAAGTATTTTTACTTATGATAAATTATTATTTTTTTCTTCTGTGGTTTATTCCTTTAAGTAATTAAAAAAAATTATTTTTATTTAAGATTTGCGAATAAGTCTGTTTGCAAAATATTTTATCTTTACCTTTTCTATAATTTTTTTAGAACTGCTTTTGGTTTTAACTTTATTTAAGTTGATCACTTCATCTGACACATTTTTTCCCGTTTCAAAATAACTTTTAATTTTTTTTAATTCTTCTTCATTTAATCTTTTTGTCGCACCTTTTGCGTTGATTCCAAGTTTCTTGCAGGCTGATAATATTCTATTACTTTCGACATTAAGATCTTTGGCAATCCTAAAAATAGGAGTGTTGATAGACATTATTTTTTACCATGTAATTTAATATTTATAATATATTTATAAGTTTGAAATTAAATATATTTTTAACTATTTTTAATTTCAAAAACTTTTTTAATTAGGCAACTTCATCTTCGAAATTATTTAAATCATTAAACTTTTTCTTCATTGTTGGGTTATTTCTAGTTAATTTCTTTACTGTCAAATCTTGAGATTTGCTGCCAGCTGATAAGAGATGTTTTTTCGAAAGAATTAAAGCTTCTTTGGTTTTTTGTAAATGGGTTATTGATTTATCAATTTCTGAAATTGCATCATTAAATCTATCTTGGGCAAGTGAAACATTTTTACCTACTGCATTTTTGAATTGCTCAAGAGTACTTTCAAAATTAGTTATGTCGTAATTCTCGCGTCTCATTAAATCAATTTGTGATTTGTATTTTAATGTTTCCATAGATGCATTTCTTAACAGAGAAATAATGGGCAAGAAAAATTGCGGTCTTATGACATACATCTTTGGAAATCTATGAGACACGTCTACTATTCCAGCATTATAAAGTTCACTATCTGGTTCTAGAAGCGACACGAGCACTGCGTATTCACAAGATTTTTGCCTTCTATCTTTATCTAATTCCTTTAAGAAATCTTCGTTTTTTCTTTTATTAGTTCCATTTAAACTTTCATTCTTCATCTCAAACATTATTGATACTACTTCTGTTTTATTTTCATCAAATTCTCTAAATATATAGTCACCTTTACTTCCCGAAGAGGCATCATTATCCTTTTCGAAATATGAGTTTTTAAACGCAGACGCACGATTAAGATTAAATTGGGTTTCGCAATGGATTTCTAAGGTTTCCCCCACCATCTTTGTAGATAATCTAGACTTCATTTCTCTTAATTCCTGAATAGTCAGGTCCCTTTCACTAATTTTGCTTTTAAACTTTTCTTCAATTAATTTTTCATTAATTGAATGTTCAAGTTTCATCTTTTCAATAGAATTTGTTAATGAAGAGTTCTCTTTTTCTAAATTATTAACAGCTTCACTTACTTTGTTTTTTAAAGATAATTCTGTAATTAAAGACTGGTTTTTGATTTCATCCTTCAACTTGATTAATTCATTATTCAATGAATTAATTTTATTTGTTGCTTGATTTTTTAAATCATTGAGTGCATTTATTTTCTTTTCTTCAGCTATTTTTAATTTAGATTCAAGAGTTTGTATCTCAGACTCTTTAATGCGATTTTGCTCTATTAACTGTATTTTTGACTCTCGTTTTAAAATTTCCAAAGCTTTTTTGTTATCTTCTTCAGCCAAGACAAGTCTTTCTTTTATTTGTTTGTTAAATTCTTCGTCTTTTATCTGAAGAAGTATTTCTTCAATGCTGCTGGGATCAATTCGGAAAGTTTTGCCGCATGAAGGACATTTAATATCTTTCATTTTTTAATTACAGAATAAATATTAGAAAGGATTTAATATTCAAATTATGTAAAAAGAACATTTTTCTTACTAACAATAAACAATGAACCAATATTATGCATTAAAAAATAAAATATTTACCCAATAAAAGTCATATTAATCCTGATTCCTTAAGAATATTAATTTTATTTGCTAATTCAATATCTGCAGAAGATATTGAGCGGTCTAAAGTTTTGTGAGATGCAACTGTGTACCCACTATCATCAACAAATTCGTCTTCAGCATCTTTTAAATGGGCATTCTCTTTTTGTAGATCTTTAAAATTCTCCGAATTGTATGTATTTGACTTACTGATGTTACTATATCCAAAATTCGCAATTCCTCTAGCATCTAATGCTTCCTCAACTAATATTCCAACTACCTTAGATCTGCTTATAGATTCGCTCTTGGAAATTTCATCAATAATTTCAAGTACTCTTTTTCTAGGGAGATATCCTATTCTTTTAACTTTATTTTCCATGAGTCTTTACATATGTCAATATTGTAACACTTCTGTCAAATGTAATCAGATTTTGATTAATTGTTCTTATTTATAAATTTAAAAAATGAGATTAAAGTATAATTCTAAAGTACACTCATACAAAGTTATTTCTTAATAGTCATGATGATAGTTTTATATGCTTCTTCTAATTTCTATTTCAGATTGGGTTGTATTTCAGAAATTTTCTTTATTTAAATTCCAAATATTATGAAAGATAAACTATATGATAATGCTGATAGCTTTGCAATGTCATTTGATGAGGAATGGGGAAATATTGATTGTGATGATATACGATACAAAATAGATAAAGTATTTGAAATTTTATCAGACCACCCTTTTTTAATATCTAATCCAGAAAATGCTAGAAAAATGGCGGAATTTAGGATATTCTCATTAAAAAAATTTCAATAATTATCCTAAAATTATATTAAATTAATTATTTGAAATCTATCTTAAATACTTAAAACTTAAATAGTTGGTGAATTAAAAAATCCCTTACTGTATAAAAATATTATTATGCCAACAATTGGACCTATCCCAAAAACGAACAGTACTAATTTTGCCGAATTTTTTGTTTGACCTAATTTTTGTTCTTTTAAATTTGAATTGGGTTGGATTTTTTTTGGTTTTTTCTTTTTCATGAAGAATATATTACTACAAGGCAACGTTAAAAGATTTTGATATGTTGTTGGGGTCGAAAAAAATTTTCAATTTAACAGAATTTTTTTAGGAGTCAAAAAAGACCGTATTGTATAATGTAAAGAATATAAAAGGAAATATGAGTGCAACCAAGAGAGAGGAAGTTTGTTCTCACCTCAGATATATAAGGTTAGAACTTAGAGAGATGCATCAAATGCTCATCAAAGAAGATTTGTTGCCAGATCTTAATGAAGCAAAGGAAGTACAATCACAGCTTGATGCTCTATTGGATTTATTATCAGAAAAAAAAGTAAAGAAGATTAAAAGCCAATTCTGAAAACTTTAGGTAAAATTAAATATATTAAAGATAATTTGTAGCTGATTCTATTTTCTTTCTATTATCGTGCATCTGTTCTAATTTATTGTAAATTTCTTTAATTTGAATTTGTATTAGATCGGTCGAGTGTATGTTACTTAAAGCATCTAATGTTGATAGAAGGCTTTCTTTGGCTTCAATTAGATGTCTACATTCTTTACTGCCTGCTTCGTATGACATAGGGATTTTATAAAAAATAAATTATCCCAAATATATTAAAAATTCTTCCGTATTGCTTGATACCCTTATCAAATCAACGCTTATTATTGTAATTTTCTATACAGAACAAGAAATTATTTTTACTAAAATTCTTATTAAAACTTATGCATCAAAACTCTAATGATTATAAATTTTGCATTGAGTTGGCCCTAGATAATGCAAAAAAAAGAATTAATCTACTAGATAATTCTAATAAAAAGTGTGTCCAAGAAGAATATAAGGAATGGATTAATGATGGCTTAAATAAGCATACAGTTTTACTACTAAGAGATGATCCAATAATCTAAGAATGATGAAAAATATTTTTTTAATTCTTCGTATTAGATGTAACTCTAAATAGAAAATAGAGACTAAAGATAAAAATTATTGCCAGAATAAGTGTTAATGAAGAAAAACTATCCATATCCCTATATATTTAAAAATTTATTTAACTATAGCAGTTAAGTTAAATAAGTCCTGCATTCAGTTTTCTTTGAAAAGTAAAAGAATAAATTTATTCAAACTTTTTTTTTCTAAAAATATTTTTTTATTCTTATAGGTTTTTAATTTCTTGAAAATTAAATCAACTAAGTGTTCAGATTTCGGAGTCATATATTAAATTTATTTTTCCAATAAATAAATTTTCTCTTCACCTATTTTATCTGGCTTTGTTATTTTACATCCTTTATCTTTTTCCATATTACAATCTTTGGTAGCAGGAACAGATTTCCAGGTGCAAATTTTTTCTTGTGAATCTTCTTTTAAAATATTCCATCCATCATCTAAGTATTCTGAAATACCATCCTCTCCACAAGAAAACTTTATTTCCATTCTTTTCTGTTCTGAATTAGGGTTGTCATCAATATTTTTTTCCAAATTATTTATGGGATAATCTTTATTAGCTGATGTCCTACAAGAAATTAAGAAAATTGCAATTAGAATTATCAGTGGAAAATGTTTTATTATTTTCATTTTTTTACTACTTATGATTCTAAATTATTTAAATTATAGTTTATTTTGATTCTATTAATTTTAATAGATTATCCATTTTATTCATCAAGTCTTTTACATCAGCTGGCTTCGGTAATATTAATTCTTCAGTAACTTCTAAATGCATTTTTTTTAAGTTTTGTCTCAAATCTTTTAAATGCATTTTTACATCTTCTTTCTTTTGTTTTATATCAGTCATTGGAATAGAATTTAATCTTTATTAAACTTAAAGTTACTATCATAATATTGAGATGCTTATTTATGGAGAATAAATTAAAATTTAATTTTTTAAATTTTCTATTTCATAAATTTCTTCGCCACCATAACAAAAATTTGTAGATATCATTTTTAACTCCCTATGATTAATTCCAATAATATTTTTATTTTTAATTATATAATTTTTAGCATTCGCTTCACAATCTAATTTGTTTTTTGCATGTTTAATAACTGGATAAAAATATGCCATTGATGCAATTAAAAACAAAAATATTATTATTAATTTTTTATCATTTTTAATAAATTCTTTAGTTGTTTTTTTGCCTTTTAATATTTTTATTAGTAATTTATCTGGTAATCCTATTTGAACAAATAATAACTCTACCCACCATGGAAGATCTTTATCTTTCTTTTTCTTTAGGTTTTCGGAAGTATTCATTTTCTTGGCTTCATAGTTTTTGTTTCTAACCTCTTTAGAATTAGTTGTTTCTTTTTTACTCATATCATCGAATGATTTATTTGGAATGTAGAGGTTTTATTTTGATTTGGAAACTATATTTTTATTTTATAAGTTTTAATTTAATTTATCTATGAATTTGAGTATTGTTAATCTGTATTTAGAAATTTTAAATGGCAAAAAAAAGAAGGAAGTTAAATAAAGATTTTGAGAGAAAAATATATTCATCAAAAAAAAATGTCGAATTAGTACTGGCAAAAATCTATGATATTGATGATGAAGAGATTCAAAAAGAATATATGAGTGCCTTTAATAAAGTTGTTTACTTATACGAAGAATTAAAAGAAGATTACGAAAAACAAGGATTTTCTGATAATTCTGAAGAACTTCTCGCAAGCTATAAAAAAGCTTTTAGTCTTTTCGAATCAGAATTTGAAATTTAGATTCAATTTCTAATCACCTTTTGTAAGGTTTTACAGGTATTTCAATTAGCTTTCCTGCCTTGAGATCAGATCTTTTATCTTGTAAATTTTTGATACATATAGATACCCTTTTCTTCTTTGCGCAAAATCTTTTTATTTGGTAGTCAGTAAGTGATAATGATTCATTACTAAATGAAAAAAGGGCCAATAAAAACATAGAAAAATTTAATACTAATTTCATTTGTTCTCCCCTTACGACTTTCTAATTCTCTTTAATACAATCACTTTATACTATAAATGTCTATAACTTCTTTTAATTCATCTTTACTTAAGTCTGTTGAAATAAAAACTTCTTGAGCTGTTTTACCCTTTCTGGCTATTGCTTTATATCCATTTATAGTTTTCACTGATAATCTTATTATTAATTTAGAAGATCTTCCTCTGGCTCTTGAAATGGCAGCTGGAGTTATTGTCTTGATATTAATATGCTGTGCTAACTTTTGTAGTATTGGAATTAGACCTTCTATATTTGTACTATGATTTAAAACTAACCTTCCCAATTTAGATTTTTTCTTATTCTATTGAGAAAAATTTGTTTCTGAGAAGTTAACTTTAACTTTAGAATGATTAAAAAATTTGTACTTCTGTTATATTTATACTAGAGATTTAAATTTAATGATTTTTCAAATAGGTTGGGCAGCATTAGCTGCAATTTTTACTTTTTCCATTGCCATGGTTGTTTGGGGAAGAAATGGTGATGGTTCCATTGATATATGATTTCATTTTTAACTTATGAAGTCTATTTAAGTAAATTTCTTATCCTAACGTCATTCCTTTTACTTATATTGATAACATTCGCTGTAATTTATATTTCATATGTCTCTTGGAAAGATAAAAAAAGATTAACAAAATAAATTTTATTGTTTTTGTTCTTTTTTCTTTTCTTTTGTCCTGAGCTCATCAATTAATTCTTTTGCTTGTTGCATTTTTGATATACTACTTCTATAAATTCCAATATCTTTTTCTGCTTTGTTAGCAGATAAGTTTAATTTTTCAAAAATATCAGAAATCATATCATTAGTCTCTGATTCATCTTTCTCTTTGATATCTTGGGCGTTTGAAATTAACATATATATTGCTAAGTTCAAAATCCTTGAGGGATAAAGTTTAGAGTTGCTTTTTTCTATTAATAATTTCAAAATATCTTTAGCTGTTTTATTCTTGAATTCCTTTTGCGATTTTTGAGATATTTCATTAATGTCCTTCGCTTCGAAATTTGTAGAACTGCATAACGATTCAAAAAGTAGATCTAAATGTTTCTCAGGTTTGTATCCTTTCATTAATTCTTTGAATGTTTCGGTGAGACCGACACAAAAGAGATAATCTTGCGTAAAGTCATTTTGATGGTTTAGAAGATTAAGTTCAACAAGCATTTCATCAACAATTCTTTTATATAAACCTGGAATGACGTAAGGGAATTTTTCATGAAATAACTTTTTGCTATCTGAAACAGTCAATTTTTCTTTCAATTTTTTATATATAAACCTTAATAAGGTTAGCGTATGTTGACTCAATATCGTTAATATCTAATAAACAGATAAATATTATTATGATCCCCTTAGTATTAGAAGAATCTGGCGGTAGTGAAAGAGTCTTTGATATTTATTCAAGACTATTAAGAGAGAGAATAATTTTTTTGGGAGAACAAGTTACTAGTGAAACTGCTAATAGAATTGTTGCTCAATTATTGTTCCTCGAAGCAGAGGATCCAGATAAGGACATTTATATGTATATAAATTCACCAGGGGGATCAGTATACGATGGTTTGGGTATCTTTGACACAATGCAACATGTTAAGCCTGACATTCATACAGTTTGTGTAGGCTTAGCTGCTAGTATGGGTGCATTTTTGCTTGCTGCAGGCACTAAGGGTAAAAGAAGCAGCCTTAGACATTCAAGAATAATGATTCATCAACCACTTGGAGGTGCTAGAGGGCAAGCCAGTGATATAAGAATTCAAGCAGATGAAATTTTGTTCTTAAAAGAGAGACTCAATACTGAATTGTCAGAGAGAACTGGAAAGGATTATGACACTATTAAAGAAGATACTGATAGAGATTTTTATATGTCCCCAAACGAAGCAGTTGATTATGGTTTAATTGATTTGGTATTAGATAAGAAACCTATTAATGTCTAACTTAATAATTGAGGTGTCCTTTCTTTCTCAGGTATTTTAGTAAATTTGGAGAGAATACTTACAAATTCATCACCATCTAATGTTTCTTTCTCGATTAGTAGATCAACTATCTTATCCATAGCTTCTCTATTTTTGCTAACTATTTCGTAGGTTTCTTTATAACATTCCTTGACCATTAATCTTACACTTTCATCTATTTGTTTAGAGATTGAATCAGAGACTTCACTTCTAGTCATTAAATCTCTACCAACAAAAACTTCTTGATTACCACTTTCTAAAGCTATGGGACCTAAATTACTCATCCCAAACCTGGTAACCATTTGGCGAGCCATTGAAGCAACTTGTTGAAAATCACCTCCTGCACCTGTAGTTATCTCACCCTTCCCAAAAACCACATCTTCTGCAGCTCTACCTCCTAAAGCACCCATTATCCTCGCTTTTAGTTGAGCCCTACTAACGAGGGTTTGCTCATCATCTGGAGTAAACCATGTTAATCCTTTAGCCTGACCTCTTGGAATGACGGTTACTTTTTGAACAGGATCATGTGCTTTCACGAGTGAACCAATGAGAGCATGGCCAACTTCATGATAAGCAATTAATCTTTTGCTTCTACCATCAGTTAGTGGAGAACCTTCCATTCCGGCAACAATTCTGTCTACAGAGTCATCAATTTCTGAAATGCTGATAGAGTCTTTTCTCCTCCTAGCAGTTAATATAGCAGCCTCATTTAATAAATTTGCTAAATCTGCTCCAGTAAATCCTGGAGTTCTTCTCGCAATGCTTTCAAGTGTTAAATCCTCTTGGAGTTTCTTATTTCTTGCATGAACTTCTAATATTGATAGTCTGCCCTTAATATCAGGCGCGTCAACAGTTACCTGTCTATCAAATCTTCCAGGTCTCATTAAAGCTGAGTCTAGAACATCAGGCCTGTTTGTGGCTGCGATTATTATTATGCCACTATTACCTTCGAAACCATCCATTTCAGTAAGTAGTTGGTTGAGAGTTTGTTCTCTCTCATCATTACCTCCACCAATACCTGCACCTCTTTGCCTTCCGACAGCATCGATTTCATCAATAAAAATTAGACAAGGACTATTCTCTTTAGCTCTTTTGAAAAGGTCTCTAACTCTGCTTGCACCAACGCCAACAAACATTTCAACAAATTCAGAACCTGATAATGAGAAGAATGGTACACCTGCTTCACCTGCTATTGCTTTTGCTAAAAGGGTTTTGCCAGTACCAGGAGGTCCTACCAATAAAACTCCCTTCGGAATCCTTGCTCCTACAGAAGTAAATTTTTCTGGTTTTTTCAGAAAAGTGACAACTTCTTGCAAATCCTGTTTTGCTTCATTAACACCTGCAACATCATCGAAAACAACTCCCGTTTCAGCTTCCATTGCAAATCTTGCCTTTGTTTTCCCAAACTGCATTGCTTGGCCAGGACCTCCAGGCATACCATTTGACCTCCTTGCTAACAAAATTAAACCTCCAATTAAGATGGCTGGGAAAAGTAAATTGCCCAAAATTCCCAATGCAGGAGGGGCTGTTTTAACCGGATGAACATCAAAACTTATTCCCTCATTTTTTAAAATATTTATAAGTTCTGGTGTTAAGCCGGGAAGATCAACTCGCAACCTTTGAACTTTATTATCTAAATCCGAATCTACTGTCTCTATAACTGCATTTCTGCCTCCCTCAAAAATATCAACAGATGTAACCCTTCCTGAATTAATGTAATCTAAAAATCTGCCATAACTAACTCTTGCTACCGCAGAATTTCTTGGTGCAACAGTAGTCCCATTAGATTTAAGTGAATCAACATTGCTTGAAGATAAAAATTGGTAGGAAAGCGCTATTACTAAAACTATAGGTAAAGCCCATAAAATTAATGTTTTAAATTTCTGATTCATTAATTTGTAGAAAGTTAATTATAAGATTGTAGGATGAATCAATGCATTTCGTTGAAATTTTCTCTAACTTTATGCTTATACTACCCTTGAATGTATCCAATTTATAAATGAAATTCGAGATCAAAGATAAGGTAAAGTTGATTGCGCCAGTCTCTTATTTGAAGACTTCAGATAATATGCCGATGCTAAGACCACCTGATCTAGTGGCAATTGATGAAATTGGGGAAATCCTATCAATTAAATCTCCAAATACCGTTGAAGTAAAGTTTAGAAGAGGTTCTTTTTTAATCGATATTGATAAGATTGAGAAAAACTAACTTAAAAGTTTTTCTTCCACCTATCTGAAATTTCTAAACATATTTTTTTATTTCCCGAAATACTTAGAAAAGGTTTTGAAAAATATTTACAAAATAATTTAAGAATTTCTAACGAAGATATTTCTTCTATTTTTGAGTTTAAATCGATCTCAGAAATTGGAGAAATACCATAACTAATTAATTGAATATTTCTCTGTAAAATTTCATCGAGTGATTGATTCCCTAGTAAAAAAGAACCTTTTAGTTTTTCTTTTGCTAAAAATATTTCAGCATCAGTCAACGGATTAAAAAGCAATTTTTTCCATAGTGTTGATAAAAGTTCAAAAGCAAAAAGTGCTTGCTTATTTGAAACGGACAAATAAATTAAAAATGGGGCATTCCCACTCCTAATAGGATAATGAACACCTAAATCGTAAGTGATACCATGTTCTTCTCTAAAAAGTTTAAATAAAGCAGCGCTCATTCCATAAGATAAATATGATTCCAAAACCTTAAGAGGCAAATATTCACTACTTCTTCGCGAGCAAGTTTGGTCCCCCATCATTATTATTGTTTGATTTGAATCATTTTTATTGAAATTAAATCTATTGTTAGGACTTAAATCGTGATTTATGGTTCTTGATTTCTCTTCTAAGTGGATTTTCCCTAATGTTTCTATGTTTAGTCCATTAATTTCCACATTATTTGAAATTAAAAACTTGTCTCGACTTTTGAAATTTTCAAACTCAAGCAAAACATCTTCATAGGTAATATTTGATACATCATTTGCATTGCCATTTGTATTAAATGCGTAAGGATGATTTGAGTAAACAATTCTTTTCCAGTTTTCAAAACAGGTATTAAATGGATTCTCTTTATCTTTTTTTATAGAATTAATTGAGGATTTTATTACTTTTTGAAATTCAATTTCGGGGAGAGTTGGTTTATTAATTATTAAATCTAATAAATGGAATAATTTGCCGAAATGTTCATTTAGGCATTTAATGCTTATTGAAATACCATCTTCAAATACTTCTTGATTTAATTCTGCTCCATAGGACTCAATATACTCCGAAAGAGTTAAATTATTAAAACCCTCGCATCCTCTGGTAAGTAATGAACTGAGGATCTTGTTTATACCTTTTTTGCCAACACTATCCACATCGCTCCCTCCTTTAACCCAAATTGAAGCAGTTGAAAAATTCCTTTTTTTATTATTTAAAAAATATCTTTTTAACATTTACCAGGGTAAGCAACTAAAGTGAATTTTTCTCCACGGATATATTCTGTGATCTCTTTGAAGTTATCCAAGTTATTCCAATATTTTAAATGACTCTCTAAATTTTTTATTGAAGATTTTCGCCCCCAAAGAAGTTCATTTCCAAAGAATGAAGAAAGTTGCGTAGATGTCTCTAAATTAAATATATAATTACTTTTAACAATATTTATTGCTTTATTTAATTCATCTAAAGCCAAGGCTTTACAATTTGAGATCTCATCTATTGTTTTATTAATTTGTTTTTCTACTAAATAAATATCTTTGGACTCACAACTTGCTTCTATTATAAATAATCCGCCTAATTCACCAGCATTTACATCAACATATACTGATTCAACAAGATTACTATCTTCTTTTAAAATTTTAACTAATCTACTGTTTCTTCCAACAGAGAGTATTGATGCTAATATCTCTAGTCCAATAATATTTTTTTGATCATTCAGTTTTGGGATAAACCAAGCCATAAATATTCTTGAAAACTCTAAATTATCAAACTTAACTGACTCTCTACCATTCCTGATTTTTAAAAGAGGTTTATTTTGTGGATTTATTAAATTTGGCCCTTTTTTTATGTCAGATAGATCACTTTTTTCAAAAATTTTATAAATTTCTTCAGAAAGATTCCCGGCAATTGCGATACAAATTTTTTCGGTAGTGTAATATTTGCTATGAAATTTCACAAGGTCATTTATCTCTAAGTTTTTAATACTATGTTCAGTTCCCAGAATCGAATTGGCATAATTAGGACTTGACCAAACCCTTTTCAAAAAATAATTAAATAATCTTTCTTCAGGCTGATCATTTTGTTGTTTTATTTCATCAATAACTACCCCTTTTTCTTTTATAAATTCATCAGGATTAAAATCTGGAGCAACGACAATATTTGTCAAAAGAGCAAGTGATTCTTTAAAGTTACAGTGTGGAACTAAGACATGGTAATGTACATCATCATAACCTGTTGAAGCGTTACTTAATCCGCCTAGTGATTCAATTTTATGGTCAAACTCACCTGGCATTATTTTGTTAGATCCTTTAAAAATCATATGTTCTAGAAAATGAGCAGTGCCGTTTTTATCAACATTCTCAAATGAAGAACCTGCTTTGCACCAAATATCAATGCTTATAAGCGGCAATTCTTTATTATCCACAAACACACATCTAGTTTTGCTTGAATGGGTATAGTAGTTAACTTCTCCTACGTTCATTTTGGTTCTATCTTTAAATTCTATTTTGGTACTTTTTAGCCTTGTTGTCTGAATCTTTAACTAAAACAAAATTAACTGACCCTCTTATTTTGGAGTTATTACAAAATATTAGAGAGCATAGATCCATGCTTGAGGAACTTGAGAGTATAAAAATTGATCCAAAACTAACTAACATAATATCTAAAGAAATAGGGAGAGAACTCTATATTGAAAATGAATTTCATAAAGCAAAAGGATTTAGAAAGTTACATATTGAAGTAGCAGAATTTTCCAAAAATCTTAAGATATTACACTGCGTTTTTTTCCCTGATCCAAAGTTTGATATCCCGATTTTTGGGATGGATTTGGTGAAAATAAATGATAATGTTTCCGCTGCCATTGTTGATTTATCCCCAGCATCACAAAAACAAGGTTTGAAATACGAAAAATTTCTTTCTGAAGTTGATAAAAATTCTTTTACTTCTTTAAGAGAGATTCCTAAATGGGGGGGGATTTTTTCAAAAAATGTATTTTTTGCTTCCCTAAAAAGTAAATCTGAAAAAAATGATTTTTGTAGAGTTGTGGATCAATACCTCTCTATTTTGATCAAATTAAGTAAGAAAGCCAAACCGGAAGTTAATGAGGAAATTATCCAAGAGAGAATAGATTTTCAAAAAAATTATTGTTTTCAACAAATGAAAAATGAAAAGACTAGTATGGTGCTTCTAAAATATTTTGATGAAAAATGGGTAAATAATTATATAAAAACAGTACTCTTCGATTTTTAATGAAATTAAAAATATTAAAAAATTTATTTATTTATTTTTTATTATTTACACCAATATCTCTTGGGGTTATCTCCTGTTCCGGAAATAATAAATCTAGTTCAAAATTACAAGATGAATTAACTTCAGATTTCATACCCCCTATTACAGCTGTTGCCGCACTAGGTCAACTTTCTCCTTCGGGAGAGATCAGGCAATTAGCAGCTCCAATAAGTCAGTTTGGCTCTTCCCCCCGAATTGTCGAAATTTTAGTAAATGTTGGAGATTTCGTGAAAAAAGGTGATATCCTAGCAATCTTTGAAAATGGAGAAAAATTAATTGCTGATCTTGAAAGAAATGAAAATCTAATTAATACTATTAACGAAGAAATTACCCTAAAAAAAGATCAAATTCAACGGTATGAGCAAGCTTTGAGCAAAGATGTATATTCTTTTGTAGAGTTTTCACAGAGAAAAGATGAATTATTAAAATTGCAAAAACAGAAAATAAACCTCATAGGAGATCAAAAAAATATCAAGATAGATCTATTTAATTCAAAACTAAGGAGTCCAATTGATGGTTTTATCCTTGGAATAAATACAAGAGTTGGTGAGAGGTCTCAAAATGAAGGGATTTTGGATATTGGTTCTAGTCAAAAAATGGAAGCTTTGATAGAGGTTTATGAATCTGACATCGATAGAGTCTTTATCTCTCAGGATGTTGAATTGAGCAGTGAAAATGGCGGTTTCCAAAAAAATCTCAAAGGAAAGGTGATTAGGATTAGTCCTAAGGTAAAACAAAGAAAAGTTTTATCGACTGATCCAACAGGGGATGCTGATTCGCGAATTATCGAGGTATTAGTAAAACTAGATCAAGATTCTATAGATATCGTTCAAAACTATGCAGGAATGAAAGTGATTGCAAAATTTATCCCCTAATGAGGTTTTCTTTTTTTAAATTTAGAAAAATCCCATTAGCTTGGTTGTTATTAACTAGGCAACCATTAAGGCTAGCAGTGGCCATAGCTGGAATCAGTTTTGCAGGGATTTTGATGTTTATGCAATTAGGTTTTAGAGATGGTTTATTTGATACGAGTGTAACTATTCATAAACTTCTAGATACCGATCTCGTTTTGATAAGTCCTAGATCAAAAAGTTCTATAAGCATGAGTGGATTCCCAAAAAGAAGGTTAATTCAAACTCTCGCAGTAGAAGATGTTGAAAAAACTGCTCCCGTTAATCTAAATTATTTACTTTGGAGAAATCCCGAAAATCTTAAAACTAGATCAATACTTGCATTAGGTTTTAATCCCTCAGATTCACTTCTTTTAGATAAGGGATTCTCAAAGAAAGCTTATAAATTGAGAAATCCATCAAGAGTTCTTTTTGACAAACTATCTAGACCTGAATTTGGACCGATTGAAGAATGGTTCTTATCTGAAAAAAAAGTTGAGACTGAGGTTGCTGGGAAAAGAGTAATTGTAGAGGGCCTCGTGGAGTTGGGACCATCTTTTGGTGCAGATGGTAATTTGATAACTAGTCGAGAAACCTTCTTAAGACTTTTTCCTGCTAATCCTCCTGGCAGTATAGAAATTGGTTTGGTAAAGCTAAAAAAAGGATCTGATCCTGAATTGATTTCAAGGATATTAAATAACTCACTCCCAAATGATGTTAGGGTTCTTTCAAAAAAACAATTTATAGAATTTGAAAAGAATTATTGGAAAAATAGTACTGCAATTGGTTTTATATTTAGTTTGGGAGCCTTGATGGGTTTTGTTGTAGGGTGTGTGGTCGTTTATCAAATTCTTTATAGTGATGTTACAGATCACCTCCCAGAGTACGCTACCTTATTGGCAATGGGGTATAGACTTAAGTCTCTTTTCTTTGTAGTAGCTAGAGAGGGTTTTTTGTTGGCATTGTTTGGATATTTACCTGCTTATTTCTCTGGTCAAATACTTTACTCAGTTATAAGAAGTTCTACTAAACTCCCAATAATAATGGACGCAGAAAAAACTATTTTAATATTCGTATTAGTTCTAGTTATGTGTATGGGTTCCGCCGCTGTTGCGATGCGTAAATTAGTTGACGCTGATCCTGCCGAAATTTTTTAACAATTAAAGATAAATGTTTAAAGCTAATAAATTAAAAAATAATGTAAAAAACCTTAAAACAGTCTCAATAAATAATTTGAGTCACTTTTATGGAAAAAATGAGAATAAAAAACAAGTTCTTAATGACGTTAATTTAAATATTGATAAAGGAGAGTTGGTTCTTTTAAAAGGACCTTCTGGATGTGGTAAAACGACTCTTTTGACATTAATTGGTGCCTTGAGAACCTGTCAAAGTGGAGATTTAACGGTATTAAATAATCAGTTAAATGGAGCATCAAGGAAAACGCGTCAGATTCTTAGAAGAAGTATTGGAATGATTTTTCAAGGTCACAATCTTCTGAGATGTTTAACAGCGGAACAAAATGTCCAGATGGGTGCCGATTTAATACAAGATTTAACATATTTACAAAGACGTGAAATAGCAAGGAATTGGTTGTCTGCAGTAGGATTAGAAGAACATCATAAAAAGTTGCCAAATGACTTATCTGGTGGGCAGAAACAGAGAGTAGCAATTGCTCGAGCTTTATCTGCTAACCCAAAACTTTTATTAGCGGATGAGCCCACTTCTGCTTTAGATAGCGTCACAGGAAGAGAAATAGTAACCCTTTTAAGAAAACTAGCAAAAGAGCAAAATTGTTCTGTACTTATGGTGACGCATGATCCAAGAATTTCTGATATGGCTGATAGGATATTAAATATGGAAGATGGTAAAATATATAGTGCTCATAGTGAGCTAATATAATTAAAAGTTAAAAATTTCATGTCTAAGAGAAGGAATCTAAAAAAAGAAAAGCAGGAACGTAATCGAGCCTACGCTAGAAAATTCAAAAAAAGGAAATTAAGAACTGATGGAAGACCTGATGGTGGGAACGTTACAGGTACAGCAAATAATGGCGGTGCAGCTGATTAGGTAATATCTTTATTTTTATCTTTTGGAGTTCAATATATTATGCATATTTAAGACATAATCATGAATGTAAGTATTGTTATACCGACTTACAATAGATTACCTATATTAGAGAAATGTCTCTTTGCGCTTGAGAATCAAAAATTAAATACAAATATAAGTAATTATGAAGTAATAGTTGTTGATGATGGATCAACTGATGGGACAACCTCATGGATAAATAAAAACAAAGCTAATCTCCCACACGTTATTCTATTCCAGCAAGAACATGGAGGTCCTGCACTTGGAAGAAATCTGGGAGTAATTAAATCAAAATATGAAATTATTATATTCATTGATAGTGATCTTATTGTTTTAGACAATTTTATAAATTGCCATGTAGAAAAATTACTTGCCTCTTGGAAAAAAAATGAAAAAAAATGTTTTACCTATGGCTCGGTAGTCAATACATCTAATTTTCTAAATCCTCAGAGTGAAAAATATAAAATAATGGACACTTCTTTTGCTTACTTTGCAACTGGGAATGTTGCGATATCAAAAGAATTGATTTTAAGTGTGGGATTGTTTGATACTTCTTTTAGTCTTTACGGTTGGGAGGATTTAGAACTTGGAGAAAGATTAAAAAAAATTGGGACAAAATTAATTAAATGTCCAAATGCAGTAGGTTTTCATTGGCATCCGCCATTTAATTGCGAACAAATAGATTCATTAATAGCTCAAGAAAAAGAGAGAGCAAAAATGGCGTTGGTGTTTTATAAGAAACATCCAAATTTAAGGGTTAGATTTATGATTCAATTAACTCCTCTTCATAATTTGCTTTGGCAAATTCTTTGCTTGGGAGGATTAATCAGTGTTGATAGAATTCTTCCTTTATTAAGATTCCTTGTAAATAAAAGAAGAAATAGACTTGCACTTGAGATTCTTAGGATCCCTCTAAATAAGATTTACATTCAGCATTTAACCAAATCAAGATAAAAAACTTTTAGAAATACACATCACTTGCTAAAATAATTGAAATTAAATCCACACATCTGACAGTTTCGGGTGATTTATTAATATTAATTTCCCGTCAGATGGAGGCTAACCCGAAACCCTTTTTAAATTATGGCTGTTGTATCACTATCAGAAATGATGGAAGCTGGTGCTCACTTTGGGCATCAAACTAGACGTTGGAACCCCAAGATGTCGAAGTATATATATTGCGCGAGAAATGGAGTTCATATTATTGATCTTGTAAAAACAGCATTGTGTATGAACAATGCGTATAAATGGACAAGAAACGCAGCAAAAAGCGGTAAACGTTTCCTATTTGTTGGTACAAAAAAACAAGCATCAGATGTAGTAGCTCAGGAGGCTATACGCTGTGGAGCTGCATATGTAAATCAAAGGTGGCTTGGAGGGATGTTGACTAATTGGACAACAATGAAAGCTAGGATTGAAAGATTAAAGGATCTTGAAAGAATGGAAAGTAGCGGTTCAATAGCAATGAGGCCCAAAAAAGAAGCTGCAGTATTAAGGAGAGAACTTGAAAGATTACAAAAATACTTGGGTGGACTTAAGGGTATGAGAAGATTACCTGATGTAGTTGTACTGGTTGATCAGAGAAGAGAATCTAATGCAGTATTAGAAGCTAGAAAATTAGATATTTCATTAGTATCAATGTTGGATACAAATTGCGATCCTGATTTGTGTGAAGTTCCAATTCCTTGTAACGATGATGCCGTTAGATCTGTGCAACTTATTTTAGGAAGACTTGCAGATGCCATAAATGAGGGTAGAAAGGGCTCTAATGCCGAAAGAAAAAATTAAATTCCAATTTAAAACTTATTATTCACTAATTTTTATTACTTCAAATGGGAAACATTACAGCAAAACTTGTAAAAGATCTTAGAGACAAAACTGGCGCAGGAATGATGGACTGCAAAAAAGCACTTAACGAAACTGGAGGAAATCTAGATAAAGCTTTGGAATGGTTAAGAAAGAAAGGTATAGCTAGTGCTGAAAAGAAATCGGGAAGAGTAGCGGCCGAAGGGTCAATTGGTAGTTATATACATACTGGATCAAGAGTCGGAGTTTTACTAGAGTTAAATTGTGAAACTGATTTCGTTGCTAGAGGTGAAATATTCCAATCTCTGTTGAAGGATGTTTCGATGCAAGTAGCAGCATGCCCAAATGTTGAGTATGTATCAGTTGATGAAATACCAGAAGATGTCGTGGAAAAAGAAAAGCAGATTGAAATGGGCAGGGATGATTTGTCAGGGAAACCAGAGCAAATTAAAGAAAAAATAGTTGAAGGGAGAATAGCAAAAAGACTTAATGAGCTTGTTTTGCTTTCACAACCCTATATTAAAGATAGTTCTCTAACTGTTGAAGATCTTGTTAAACAAGCGGCTGCAAAAATTGGGGAAAATATTAAAGTAAGACGCTTTACAAGATATACATTGGGTGAAGGTATCGAAAAAAATGAGATGGACTTTGCTCAAGAGGTTGCTTCAATGCAAACAAACTAGTCACTTGAATGATTTGAATAATCTCAATAATTACAAAGATATAAATAAAATTAACTCTCAATTAGAGAGAGCAGACACACAAAAAAGAATATTAATTAGAAATATCCATAAGGAATATGAACTTTATCTTAATCTAGTAAGAGATCTACTTTTCATCTCTGTAGAAAAAGGCCTTAATCAAATTTATAGTTATCCAACAGTTAATGATAATTTCTCAAATGAAAATGAATACTTTAGTCTTTTTGAAAAAAAAATAAGTAAATTAATATTTACGAATTTGCCCTTTTTAACAGTAGAACAATTAAAGATAAATCAAATTGAAAAAAATATAAATAAAGAAATTAATTCTACTATTTTTGATAGTTCCACAAAAATAAAGGATGATCAAAAAGAAAAGCTTCAATATGAAGATGGTTTTCAATTAAAAGAACCCGTTCAGTTAGATATTAGTAAAGACTTTTCAAATACTTCTGAATATTATCAAGCTCAAAATTATGAGAAATTCGTATCACTAGATTTAGACTATAACGACCATAATAATTATTTATCTAAAAACAATATTTTTGAAAATTTAGGATTTGAAAAACAATTCATTTCCTCTTTACTTGAATTAATAGGAGAAGAAATGGTGGAAAAGCCAAGACATCCAGAAAAAGAAAATATCAAACAAATGGATAATTTACCAAAAAATCAGATTCTTAATAATTTTGATTTAATTGACAAGTCATTGGAAAATTTACTATTTAATCTTTCATATGATATCAACCAAGAATTATTCAAGGCAAATCTAATAAAAAAGATTATATCTAAAGATTCCTTTGGTTACTTAGTAAGCAAAAATTTTACGATAAAACACCCATATCCTTTTGTTATTAATTTCGAATTAAACTTAAATCGGTCATCATTAAAAGGCAACAATTTTCCAAGCATTATTTTCTTCAATATATCTACTGTTGAATTAGAGTTTAAAAATTTAGATCTTTCTATTCAAAGGAACAAAATAAATGAGCTAAAAAATCAATTTCAGCGTTTGATTAAAAAAGAGACATATTGGAAGCAAAAAGAAATAACTTTGAATAAAATACGTTGAAAAAATAACTCTTTTTTCAAATGTGACTATTAGAGGTAATAATAATAAATTAATTAAAGATTGGATAAGACCTCTTCAAAAGTCCCTTACTATTGAAACTGAAAATAATTTTATTAATACTTTAGGAAGAGAAAAATACTTTAATAACTTTTTGCATGAATCATTGCAAAAACTAGATAATCTAAATATATCAGAAGAATATTTAAGGATATTTTATGAATTTTCTAAAAAATATAATGAATATAATAAATTAAATGAAAATCAAAGAAAAAAGTTAATTATAGATACAAGAAAAAATCTTTATAAACTAGGAAAATCACTGGAAATTGATAGTTCTAATAAGATTTCTAATAATGTTTTTCTGAATAAAGCAGATTCAAGTTTGTCTATTAATTCAGATGTTTCATTCATAAAAAATGTTGGAAAAGTTTATAAAAATAAGCTTAACGAATTAGGGATATTTCATATAAAAGATCTAATTAATTATTTCCCACGAACATATCTAGACTATACGAATAGAGTTAAGATAATAAATTTAAAACCAGATAATTTATACACGTGCATCGCAAACGTTAAGAGATTTTATATTCATAAGAGTAAAAAGAATAGTAACTTATCAATAATGAATTTTTTAGTTTCTGATGAGACTTCATCAATAAAGGTTACAAAATTTTTTTTAGGAAGAAGATTTAGATCTTACTCCTTCTTCACATCTCAAAAATCTTTGTATACTCCTGGTACAAAATTAGCAATTTCCGGTAAGGTTAAATTGACAGAGTATGGCAAAACTTTTGTAGATCCGCAGATTGAAATTCTCAGAGATAAAAATGATAATTTTAATTTCTCAGGCAAAATATTGCCCTTGTATTCATTAGGTGAAGCATTTTCAAATATGAGTTTTATAAAACTTATGAAAAAGGTACTAATTTATGCAAAGCAATATCCAGAAATTTTAAATAAGAAACAACTTGATTCATTATCTTTATTATCAAAAGGAGAGTCGTTGATTAATATTCATTTTCCAACAACTAAACAGGCACTTATTGAGTCAAAAAAACGTTTGGTTTTTGATGAATTGCTCCTATTGCAAATAAAGTTCCTACTTAGAAAAAGAAAGACGAACAAAAATGTAACTTCTAAACAATTACCTCAAAAGAAATCTTTATTAAAAGAATTTTTAAATACTTTTCCTTTTGAATTAACAAAATCTCAAGAAAATGTTTTAAATGAAATAAAGAAAGATTTATCTAATCCCGTACCAATGTCTAGATTGCTTCAGGGAGATGTGGGAAGCGGTAAAACCATAATTGCAATAGCTTCTCTTTTAACCGTCATTGAAAAAAATCTGCAAGGTGCATTTATGGTCCCAACTGAGGTATTGGCAGAACAACATTATAAAAATTTATTAAAATATTTGAACCCCCTTTTAGTTTCTGTTGAACTACTTACTGGAAATACTCCTCAAAAAAAGAGAAAAGAAATTTTCTTAAATTTGAAAAATGGATTAGTTGATATCCTCGTAGGTACTCATGCATTATTTGAGGATAAAGTTATCTTTAATGCATTAGGGATGGTCGTAATTGATGAACAACATAGATTTGGAGTTACTCAAAGAAATAGATTACTAAATAAAGGAGAAAATACTCACTTGTTATCAATGACAGCAACACCAATTCCAAGAACTCTTGCGCTTTCCATTTATGGTGATTTAGATGTGAGTCAAATTACAGAACTCCCTCCAGGGAGAGTTCCTATAACTACAAAAATAATTTCAGAAGATGATTTAACTAACTTGTTCAAAATTGTTCAAGATGAGATTAATAAGGGAAAGCAAGCTTATGTGATTTTGCCACTAATAGAAGATTCAGAAAAAATGAATTTAAGCTCCGCAAAGAAAACATTCAAACATTTATCAGAAGAAGTTTTTTTTAACAAAAAAGTTGGATTATTACATGGCAAATTAAGTTCACAAGAAAAGAATGAAGTAATTAATTCTTTTTTAAAGAATGAAATTAATATATTGGTTTCAACTACAGTAATTGAGGTTGGCATTGATGTGCCTAACGCCACAATTATGATTATTTATAATTCGGATAGATTTGGATTGTCCCAGCTACATCAATTACGGGGGAGAGTTGGTAGAGGATCAACAAAATCTTTTTGTTATCTGGTAACCCCCGATAAAAATGGATTAGAAAATAAACGACTTTGCGTTTTGCAAAAATCTAATGATGGCTTTTATATTGCTGAAAAAGACTTGGAGCTTAGAGGTCCAGGTCAGATTTTAGGATATAGACAATCTGGATTGCCTGATTTTGTACTAGACAATTTACCTAACAATAAATTCCTTATTGATAAGGCTCGTGAAGAAGCTATTAAGATTGTTAGTGATGATCCTGATTTAAAAAAAAATATTGTTTTAAGGAATATTCTTATTGATAATGCTGATAATAAATTCATTCATGATTTCTTAAATTGAAAACTATCATTGTAATTTTTGATATATATGCCACTATAAATCAATTGCAAATTTCAATTGAAAATTTGGAATAAAATACCAATTAAAGATAATGGAGATAAATTAATAGCTATACCTAGGTGCCTAAATTTTTTAGATCCGCACCCTTACTTTCATTTAGGAGCGCCTTACAAAGATAAAACTTCTATTTGGAAATTAAGAGAGGAGGTCGTAAATAGATTATTAAAAGTAAGTGATTATTTGATATCAAAGAGTAGTTTTAACCTTTTAATTTATGACAGTTGGCGACCTTTAGAAGTTCAGGAATTTATGTTTAAAAGAGCATTTTTATTAGAGTGTGAAAAATCCGATATTGATATTTCTTTTGAAAAAATAAAATCCTATCCATCAATTTTAAAAAAAGTTGAAAAATTTTGGGCATATCCCTCTTATGACATAAGGTGTCCTCCCCCTCATTCAACTGGGGGTGCATTGGATGTTTGTTTATCAGATAAAGACGGAAATCTTGTTAAAATGGGAAGCATGGTTGATCAAATGGATGAGACCTCAAATCCTTGTTTTTATGCAAACATAAAGAATGAAGAAGCAATTATTTGGAACAATAGAAGAAATTTATTAAGGGAAATTATGACTAAATTCGGATTTGCTCAACATCCTAATGAATGGTGGCATTTTAGTTATGGTGATCAATTATGGGCATGGAAAAATAAAAAAGCAAATGCTCTTTATGGAAAAATTTAAATTCTATTGATTTTCATTTAGTAAATTCAATATGTAATTTTCATCTTGAGTATTTATAAAATCTCCGAAATCCAAATCCAAATTACTCTTCCAATTATCAAATAATGGTTGGAGAGTTTTTTCTAAATCGTTAAGTTCCATTCTTTGTAAAAATGGTTTAGCAAGTCTTTGTAGATTTTTACTCCCCCCTAACCATAATTGGTATTTGTTTTGCCCACTTCCAACAAGTGCTAATTCGGCCATATAAGGCCTAGTACATCCATTCGGACATCCTGTCATTCTGAATAATATTGTCTTTTGTATTTTTAGATCTAATAGTAAATTTTCAATCCTTTTTAATACATCAGGTAATATTCTTTCAGCTTCAGTCATTGCAAGACCACAAAGTGGTAAAGCAGGACAAGCTAAAGCGTGTCTTTGTATTTCATTAATGTTTTCTAAATTTTCGTATCCAATTTTTGATAGAGATTTTTGAATTTCACCTTTATTTTTATTGGCGATATTACAAAGTAAAATATCTTGATTTGGTGTAAGTCTTAAATCTAAATTATATTTTTTAACAATACTTGTGATGGTATTCTTCTTATCTCCAGATAATCTCCCTGATAATAATGGTAAACCTACGAAATGGGAGGTTTTATTTTGTTTATGCCAACCTAGGTAATCAATAAGAACTTTATCAGGTTCTTTTCTGATTTTTTTAATTTCTTTTTTGAAATACTTATCAGAAAGTATCTTTTTGAACCATTTAATACCTTTTCGATGAAGAAGATATTTCATTCTCGAATTTTTTCTTGATTTTCTATCCCCATAATCTCTTTGAATAGCCACAATACTTTGTATTAATTCATAAACATCAGGTTCTTCAACATATCCTAGTGGATCTGCAATTCTGGCAAAGGTCTCTTCATTATTATGTGTGCGACCCATGCCACCTCCAACATAGAAGTTGCACCCTTCTAAGTTTCCATCTTTAGAGGTAAAGGCTACTATTCCTATGTCATTGGTAAGAAGATCAACAGAATTGTCCCCAGGGACTGTAACAGCACATTTGAATTTTCTCGGTAAATAAGTTGAACCATAGAGTGGCTCATCTTTTATCCCACTAAAAACATTATCTTTGAATTGGAGCTTCCTTATCGCTTCAATATCTTTGTCAGGCTTAATGGTGTACTCTAAATCTCCATCAGCCCAAAGCTCTAAAAAAGTGCCTTGGCCAGCCATTGGGGTGAGAAGATCGGCAACTTTTTTTGCCAATGCTCTTGCAATATTATAGTCTGGCGAATCAAATGGAGCCGCAGGTGCCATAACGTTTCTATTTATGTCTCCACATGCAGCTAATGTGGAGCCCATTGAATTTACGATTGTTTGAATTACTTCCTTTAGGTTATCTTTTCTAATTCCATGCATTTGAAAGGCTTGTCTTGTCGTGGCTCTGAGTGTTCCATTACCTAGTTTGTCAGATAATTCATCTAATGCTAAAAATAATTTCCCAGGGACTTCTCCACCCGGATTTCTTAACCTAAGCATCATTTGCCAATCTTTACTTTTGCCAGGCCTTCTATTTTCCCTGTTATCTTGTTGATAACTACCATGAAATTTTAATAACTGAACTGCATCATTGGTAAAATGATCGCTCTCATTGACTAATTCCGTAGCAAGTGGCTCCTTAAGAAATTTGCTACTTTTTTTAAAATTTTCAAATTTAGAAACTTCCAGTCCATTTGCTAAACAAACAGTTTCTTCCTTGGAAGGATCTTTTTTCTTTTTTACTTTCTCAACTTTGATCAAAGGACCAAAAAATATCTCTTTTTATACATTAGCGAAAAGCTTATTTAACTGGTAGTAAATTATAGTAAGTGAAGTCATATTTTTTTCTTGTCTAAATATTTACTTGAAATAGGAACAGAAGAGTTGCCCGCAAAATTTTCTCATTCTGTTCTAGCGCAATTTAAATCTCTAATCGAATTTGAATTGGATAAAAAGTTAATCAAATTCGAACATATAGTTGTTACCTCCACACCAAGGAGGATAGTCCTACTTCTCGAAGGTTTAGTTGATTATGCAGAAGATAAGATAATAGAAAGAAAAGGGCCCAAAGCAAATTCAGCTTATTTAGATGGATGTCCTACTAATGCTGCTTTAGGATTTGCTAATAGCTTAGATATAAACGTAGGTGAACTAGAAATAAAAAGTACAGAAAAGGGTGATTTTGTATTTGGAAAGAAAATTGAGAAAGGACAATCAACAAGAATTTCTTTGTCTTCGATTATCCCAAAATTAGTAAAGAGTCTTCAAGGCCCTCGATTTATGAAATGGGGTGCTGGGAACATAAAATTTTCAAGACCTATAAGATGGATTGCCTCTATTTATAATGATGAAATTCTTGATTTTGAATTTGATGAATGTGATCCAGCAATTCAAGTAAGTAATAAATCAAAAAGTCATAGATTAATAAATGAAGTTTTTGAAGTTAAGCATGCTGATAATTTTTTTGAATTATTAGAACAAAATAGAGTTTTAGTTAAACGACATGAAAGAAAAGAAAAAATTGAAAGTTTAATAAATCAGGCATCTAAATCTTTAAAACTGAAACCTGACCTTTCAGAAGGATTACTAAATGAACTAACTGATTTAGTTGAATGGCCAGATTTAATAGTTGGAAAATTCAGTGAAGAATTTCTTGATCTTCCAGTTGAAGTTCTTTCAACAGTAATGAAAAATCATCAGAGATACGTTCCTCTCTTATTAAAAAACAAAAGTTTTTCTAAACTAGATTTAAGCTCTGAAAAAAATATTAGTACAACTTTCTGTGTTATTTCAAACGGTCTTGAAGAATCAAATAATAATATTACCAAAGGTAATGAGAAAGTATTAAGGGCAAGGTTTTCAGATGCAAAGTTTTTCGTGGAAAGTGACAAAAAAGTTGCTTCAATCGAAAGAAATGAAAAGCTCAAATCTGTTTCCTATTTTAAAGGACTTGGAAATATATTTCAGAGGGTAGAAAGGATAGAGGAAGTAACAAAAAAAATTATTAAATTTTTAAATGATAAGTCTTTAGAAGAAAAAAAAATAATAGAAGCTGCTAAATACTGTAAAAACGACTTATGTAGCGAAATTGTTTTCGAATTCCCTGAGCTGCAAGGAATAATGGGTGGTAAATATCTTAAATATGAGGGATTTAGTGAGGATGTTTGCTTGGCTGTCGCTGAACATTATTTACCTTCTTTTTATAAAGATTCTTTGCCCTCCACAACATATGGTGCAATAGTTTCCATAGCAGATAAGGTCGAAACCTTAATAAGTATATTTATTTCAGGTAAGCGTCCAAGCGGATCCTCTGATCCTTATGCCTTAAAAAGAAATTTGAATGGAGTGATTAAAATAATTTGGGATTATGAACTTGATGTACCTTTAGATAAATTATTTAACGAACTTATTGATTTTTGGAAATTCGCATTTCCGAATTTAAACTTCTCAAGAGAAAAAGTACTTAATGATTTAAATGAATTTTTAGTTCAAAGAATTGTCAGTCATTTAGAAGAAATATCACTAAGTAAAGAATTAATAAAGGCCGTTTGCTTTTCTGATGAATTATCTCAAAAAAAAGTATTAAATATTGTTGATCTTAAAAATAGGATTAAATCTATTGTTAATTTTAACGAAAAGGGTAATTTTGTTGAAATCCAGAAGGTAATTACTAGGGTAAGTAAATTAGCAAATAATAGTGATCTTACAAGAGACGTTTTCTCAACAAGAGATTATGTAAAAATAAAACTTTTTGAAAAAGATTGTGAATTGAAAGTTTTTGAATTTATTAGAGAATTAGAAAAACTTTTTTCGGAAGGCTATTGCAATTATTTGGAACTTCTAAATTTGTTTGAGATTAATGTAAACACTATCCAGGATTTATTTGATAATGAAAAGGGAGTCCTAATAATGTCAGAGGATTTAAAAATAAGAAAAAATAGACTCAATTTGTTGAGCTTAATTAGAAATTATTCTCTAAAAATAGCTGACTTTACACTTTTGAATTCTTAACTTTAATACCACCCTTTATTGAATAATTTTCCAGCATTTTTTCTACTTCTTTATTTTCCCTAACAGCACTATCAACGGGTTTATATTTTAGAGGAGCTAGGGCTTTCCCTCTTAAAATCGAACCAAGTGTAAGCATTGTAATTTTAAGTTGCTGTAATGGTTTCATGGAGACAACTTTTTTATATAAGTAACTATCAAAAGTTAGTCTTTGTACATCCATGTCATCACACATCTCAACAAAGGCTTCTCTAGCAGAATCATTTCTGTAGAAAATATTTTGAAGGATTTCTAGCACCTTATAAGTTGTGCCATATTTTTTATCCCATTTTTTAAGATAATTTTTTAAATCTTTTTCTGATGGAATTACTTGACCGTTTTTTGATGCTTCAACAATTTCTTCAGCACACATTCTTCCGCTTTTTGCAGCAAAATAAATACCCTCTCCAGAACTTTTTGTAACATAACCAGCTGCATCACCAACCAATGCCATTCTACCAACTACTCTTCTTGGCCTTGGATGCTCAGGAATAGGGTGGGCTTCTACCTTTATTACTTCACCATTAACAAGTCTTTTCTTTGCCCTATTTCTTACACCCTCTTGAAGTCCTTTAATTAATGACTGATTTTTTTGCATGGTTCCAGTTCCCACAGCAACATGATCATATTTAGGAAATACCCACCCATAAAAATCAGGAGAAACATCAGTTCCGACATACATTTCAGCAAGATCTTCGTAGTAACTCATTTCTTCTTTAGGCAATTTAATTCTTTCCTGAAATGCTATGGCAACTTTGTAATCTCCTGCATCCATTGCTTTTGCGACTCTGCTATTGGCGCCATCAGCTCCGATTAAAAGGTCAACAGTAAGCTCTTTGAGTTCCCCTTTTTTGTCTCCATTAGTAAAATCTGAGTAGGAAAGTTTATATGGTCCTTGATTATTATCGCCAGTCTCAATAGAAGTAACTAAACCATTTATTAATGTAGCGCCAAGATCTGATGCTCTATTGCGCATAAAGGCATCCATAACTTCTCTCCTACACATCCCAATAAACTCATTATCACTTTTCCCATAAACTCTATCTAAGCTTATATCGACCTCTCTATTTGATGGAGATATCATTCTCATATGCCTTACTTTTCTATCAATAATTGACTCAGGTAAATCAAATTCTTCGACCATGCAGAGTGGAATTGCTCCTCCACATGGTTTTGCATTATCTAATTTTCTCTCGAAGAGCCAAGTTTTTATTCCAGCTTTAGCAAGTATTTCTGCCGCACATGAACCACTTGGACCTCCACCAATAACAGCTACCCTCAACATATGAAAAAAAAATAATACTGTATATAAAAACTACATCTTTTTTGCTGATAAAAGTGCATTTCTTAAAATAATAGTTAATATCGAAATATCTTTTCCAAATTCACTTCTAAATATTGGAACTAAACAAAGATATCGATCAATTTGATATACCACTTGCCAAAAGAACTTACTTAAACAACCCAAATTCAACATTATTAAAAAAATTATTAATATTTTCTCCATTTCTTTTTCTTACCTTTTCTGTCGCTGCATTGCGATTTATAAGAAATGTAGAATTAATATCACTTTATAATCCCGAATTTGAGGTTAAAAGAAATAATGATGCTAGAATTTTGGGTCATCTTCCCTATAAGGAAACTTCTAAAGAGAAACTAGTTTTAATTGAGCCTAATATTGAAGTTCATATTGATATGCGTGATTCTCTACTAAAGATGAGAGAGGAAGCCAAAAAGGATGGGATATATTTGGTCTTCTTGAGTGGTTATAGATCAATAAATTTGCAAAACGATATCTTTTATTCTTTAAAATCTATTAGAAATCAAGAAGCGTCAGAAAGAGCCAGAGTTTCAGCCCCTCCAGGATATTCTGAACATAGTACAGGTTTCGCAATCGATATTGGTGATGCTACTCAAAGAGACACAGACTTTGAAACCGAATTCGAAAATACTGACGCCTTTAGATGGCTCATAAAAAATGCAGCTAAGTTTCACTTCAAGTTATCGTTCAACAAAGAAAATAATTATATAGATTACGAACCATGGCATTGGAGATATGAGGGGTCAATTGAAGCATTAAAAGTTTTTGAAAGCGCAAATAGAAAATTATAAATCTAATTGATTGATTTAATTATTCAATTAGATTATATTTTTCAAAGTGTTAAAGAGAAAATTCTCATAATAAGCATACTTTGAGTTAGCCTTAATAAAGTTAATTCACTATTTATATAAATTCTATAAATGTCATCTTCGATAAAAGAAATTAGAAATGTTGCAATTATTGCTCACGTAGATCATGGGAAGACAACACTTGTAGATGCATTATTATCTCAATCAGGAATATTTAGAGACAATGAAGTTATCCCTACATGTGTAATGGATTCAAATGATCTTGAGAGAGAAAGGGGGATAACAATTCTCTCAAAAAATACTGCAGTAAACTATAAAGACACCAGAATTAATATTATAGATACACCTGGCCATGCTGATTTTGGAGGAGAAGTTGAGAGGGTTTTGGGAATGGTTGATGGTTGTCTGCTTATTGTTGATGCAAATGAGGGACCTATGCCTCAAACAAGATTTGTTTTAAAAAAAGCATTAGAAAAAGGACTTAGGCCTATAGTCTTTGTCAATAAAATTGATAGACCACGAGTAGTACCAGAAATAGCAATTGATAAGGTACTTGATTTGTTTTTGGAGTTGGGAGCTGATGATGATCAATGTGATTTCCCTTATCTTTTTGGGAGTGGCTTATCTGGTTTCGCAAAAGAAGAGATGGAATCTAAAAGTGACAATATGATGCCTCTTTTTGAGGCTATTATCAGACACGTTCCTCCTCCAGTAGGTGACTCTAATAAGCCTCTTCAGCTACAAATAACTACTTTGGATTATTCTGATTTCTTAGGCAGAATAGTAATTGGAAAGATCCACAATGGGACTATAAAAAATGGCCAACAGGCTAGTCTAATTAAAGAAAACGGAAAAACTATTAAAGGTAAGGTTAGTAAACTTTTAGGATTTGAAGGTTTACAAAGAATTGATATAAATGAAGCCTTTGCAGGTGATATTGTTGCTGTTTCTGGTTTCGATGACGTGAATATTGGTGAGACTATAGCATGTCCCAATTCTCCTCATCCTCTTCCATTAATCAAAGTTGATGAACCTACCTTAAATATGACTTTTGTTGTAAATGATTCACCATTTGCGGGTAAGGAAGGAAAATTCGTTACCAGTAGACAATTAAAAAATAGATTAGAGAAGGAACTTTTAACGAATGTTGCATTGAGAGTAGAAGAAACTGATTCTCCTGATAGGTTCTCAGTTTCAGGAAGAGGAGAATTACATCTAGGGATATTGATTGAAACTATGAGAAGAGAGGGTTTTGAGTTCCAAATCTCACAACCTCAAGTAATTTTCAGAGAAATTGATAATGTTGAATGTGAGCCTATAGAGACTTTGGTTTTAGATGTACCTGAAGTATCTGTTGGTTCTTGCATCGAAAAACTTGGATCTAGAAAGGCAGAGATGAAAAACATGCAGACAAGTTCAGATGGTAGAACTCAATTAGAATTTATTGTTCCATCTAGAGGATTAATTGGATTTCGCGGGGAGTTTGTAAGGATAACAAGAGGTGAAGGTATTATGAGTCATTCGTTTTATGAATATAAACCTAAAACAGGAGACTTTGAAACCAGAAGAAATGGTGTTCTTATAGCTTTTGAGGAAGGTGTGGCCACATTTTATGCTTTAAAGAATGCTGAAGATAGGGGAGTCTATTTCATTAAACCTGGAGTTAAAGTTTATAAAGGAATGATAATTGGAGAGAATAATCGACCTCAAGATCTTGAGTTGAATATATGTAAAACCAAGCAGTTGACTAATATGAGGTCTGCAGGGGCAGAAGAACTTGATACTTTGCAGTCACCTGTCGATATTACACTTGAAAGAGCACTCGAATATATTGGTCCTGATGAAATGCTAGAGGTAACACCGGATTCAATAAGAATGAGAAAAATAAATAAAAAGAAAAAAAATTAGTAATAGTTTAATGAACGAAGAAAGTACAAAAAGTTTTCAAGATTCCCTTTTCACAGCTTTAAATCTTTTTAATAATCATGAATGGTATGAGGCTCATGATGCTTTTGAAGACATATGGAATTCCGTAGATGGTGACGAAAGACAAGTTATCCAAGGAATTTTACAAGTATCTGTTTCTCAGTTTCACTTAAGTAAAGGCAATTTAAATGGAGCTACTATTTTGCTTGGAGAGGGTTTAGGCAGAATAAAAACTAGAACCAAGATTGATTTAGGGATTGATCTTGAATCCTTCTGCCAATGTTTGGAAGATTTATTAATAAAATTGCAATATAAAGAAATATTAAACGAGAACGATAAGCCTTTTTTGAAAACTCTTTGATGAATATATCTTTATCTTCAATTAAGTTATTATTATATATTTCATTTTTTTTCAAGAAAAGAAAAACTAATCGATCTCAAGAAAAATGAACCTAAATATTCATAATGTATCCCTTTCTATTAAAGGAAGATTAATCGTAAATGATGTTTCCATAATTGTTAAGCCTGGGGAAGTTGTTGGTTTGATGGGACCTAATGGTGCTGGGAAAACTACAACTTTTAATCTTGCAGTTGGGAATATAAAACCAGATAGAGGTGTAATTTTAATGAATGGGAAAAATATAACTAATCTTCCTCTACCAATTAGATCAAGACTTGGGTTAGGGTACTTAACTCAGGAAGCGAGTATATTTAGAGACCTCACTGTTAAGGATAATATAGATTTGGCTTTACAAAATTCATCTTATAGTAAGGCAGCTATAAGAAATAGAAGAGAACAATTAATTAATGAATTTAATTTAAATAATTTTGTAGATAATTATGGTTATCAACTTTCAGGAGGAGAGAGGAGGAGGTGTGAAATAGCTAGGGCTCTCACTTTAGGCAGAAAAGGACCTAAATATTTGTTATTAGATGAACCTTTTGCTGGGATCGATCCTCTAGCTGTTAATGATCTAAAGAAACTAATTCTTAAATTAAGTAGTGATGGGGTTGGGATTCTCATTACAGACCATAATGTGAGGGAAACCCTTCTAATTACTAACAAATCTTATGTATTAAGTGAAGGAAAAATTTTAGCTTACGGTTCATCAAGTAAATTGGCTGATAATCCAATAGTCAAAAAGTATTATCTAGGTGATAATTTCAAACTTTGAATTACTTTATAAAAAATAAATTAAAACTTTAATATTAAAGATTTACTCATATATGGATGATTTTAATTATTATTTGGTTGTCATTAAATATTTAAACTTGATAAATTTCTAGAAATGATACTGGATAATTTTTTTAAAAATTTATTATATGAACCGGTTTCAGTTTTAGGTCTTTTAGTTTTTTATTTTTTATTAATTAACTTACCAATATCTTTGAGTGCAGTTTTTAAAAAAAAGTCTTCTTCCGCTGTAAGACTTATTACGATTTTAGTGAACTTATTGATAACATTACAATTACTTTTTAGGTGGTCTATTTCTGGGCACTTTCCTATCAGCAATTTGTATGAATCTCTTTATTTCCTTACTTGGGGTATCACATTAGGTCAACTATTGGTTGAAAGAGAATATCAAGCCCCAATAATTCCCTCAATTGCTATACCTATTGAGTTACTGACTGTGGCTTTTGCTTGTTTTGTTTTACCTGAGGATTTGAAATTATCGTCCAACTTAGTTCCAGCTTTAAGGTCTAGTTGGTTAGTAATGCATGTTAGTGTTGTAATGCTTAGTTATGCAGCATTAATAATAGGTTCTTTACTTTCAATGTCCGTATTGTTTATTAATAAAAATAAGCCACTTCAAATCAGAAGTAGTTCTACAGGTATAGGAGGATTTAAACTTTCAAACAGCTATCCTGTAACTGATTTAGTTGAACCTATTGAATTTTCTCATTCAGAAGAATTAGATACATTAAGTTATCGTTCTATATTAATCGGCTTTGTTCTTTTAACTCTTGGTTTAATTTCAGGTGCTGTCTGGGCTAATGAGGCTTGGGGCACATGGTGGAGTTGGGATCCAAAAGAAACATGGGCATTTATCTCATGGTTATTTTATGCTGCTTATCTGCATATGAGAATAAGCAAGGGTTGGCAAGGGCGTAGACCAGCATTATTAGCATCTACAGGCTTTTTAGTAGTTTTAGTATGTTATTTAGGAGTTAATTTCTTAGGAATAGGGTTACATAGTTATGGCTGGATATTTGGGTGATTTGTTAATCTCCCAGAATATTTATTGAGGTTCAGAGAGAACATTCCCCTTTTGAGCTTCTTGTGCAACTTTTCTCAAGTCATCACATCCCTCTTTTAATGTTGGGTAAGCAAACATTCCACTACCTGCAATAAAACAATTAGCTCCAGCATCTGCACATTGTGAAATAGTCCAATTTGCTTTTATTCCTCCATCAACTTCAATGTCGACATTTAAGTTTTTTTCGATAACAAAGTTTCTTATTTCTCTGATCTTATTAAGCATTGTTGGTATATAAGCTTGTCCGCCAAATCCTGGATTAACTGTCATAACTAAAACATGGTCAACCATATCCATAATGTTTTTAATCATTTCAAAAGGAGTATGAGGGTTTAATGCAACAGAAGGAGATCCTCCTAAATCTCTTATTCTTCCGAGAACTCTATGCAAATGAATATTTGCTTCGGCATGAGCTATTACTACTCCTGGTTCACCATTCGCTCCCTTTGTAGCGTTTACATAAGATTCAAGCATGGTTTCACAGTTGTATTGACTCACCATTAATTGAGTTTCAAAAGGGACATTGCAATATTTCCTGCATGCCGCAATCATTTCAGGACCGAATGTAAGATTTGGCACGAAATTCCCATCCATTACATCAAATTGAATTCTATCTACCCCAGCTTCCTCCAGCTCTTTCACACATCCCCCCATATTTGCCCAATCTGCTGGTAAAACTGAAGGAATTATTTGAATTGGTCTATTAACACCATCTAAAATTGTTTGATTTGACTCAGTCATTTAATTTTTAAAATATTTAATAAAGATACTATATTTAGTTGTTTATTCCTAATTTCAAGTCACGGCCTGATAAAGTATCAGCTGTAAAGAGTTAAAAAAAGCTTACTAGCATAATAATTCTCATAAAAAATTACATTTTTATGAGATCATACTCAAAACCTTTAAGAAAATCCTCAAAATTTAATTGTGAATCAAACTTTAATTCAAGAAATTCTCGAAGTTGTCGAGCAAGCAGCTATTGCCTCAGCAAAACTCACAGGGCTTGGTCAAAAAGATGAAGCTGATGCTGCAGCTGTAGAAGCAATGAGATTGCGAATGGGCAAAATTGAAATGAAAGGGAAAATTGTTATTGGAGAAGGTGAAAGAGATGAAGCACCTATGCTTTATATAGGTGAAGAGGTTGGTAGTGGAAATGGCCCAGGGGTTGACTTTGCAGTAGATCCTTGTGAAGGAACAAATCTTTGTGCGAATAATCAAAGAGGTTCTATGGCGGTTTTAGCTGCCTCTGATACGGGTGGTCTCTTCAATGCGCCCGATTTTTACATGAACAAATTAGCAGCGCCTCCTGCGGCCAAAGGTAAAGTAGATATTAGAAATTCGGCTACTCAAAACTTGAAGATACTAAGTGATTGCTTGGGCCTTTCTATTGATGAGCTTACTGTAGTTGTAATGGATAGAACTAGACATAAAGATTTAATTAAAGAGATTCGAGGATGTGGTGCAAAAGTACAACCGATTTCTGATGGTGATGTTCAAGCTGCGATTGCATGCGGTTTTGCAGGAACTGGAACACATTGCTTGATGGGTATAGGTGCAGCTCCAGAGGGTGTTATTTCAGCCGCTGCAATGAGAGCTCTCGGCGGACATTTTCAAGGACAACTAGTTTATGATCCAGCAATCGCTCAAACTTCTGAATGGGCTGATTACACAAAAGAAGGAAATATAAAACGTCTTAATGAAATGGGCATAACAGATATAGATAAAATCTATGAAGCAAATGAATTGGCATCGGGAGAAAATGTTGTTTTCGCTGGAAGTGGAATAACTGATGGATTATTATTTGACGGAGTTAAATTTGAAAGGGATTGTGTTAGAACAAGTAGTCTAGTTATTAGTACATTAGATAGTACTGCAAGGTTCACAAATACTGTCCATATAAAAGATGGTGCTAAGAGTATCAGCCTTTAAAAATTCACTTTTGATTTTATGCATATTGTTGTCGTCGGACTGAGTCATCGCACGGCACCTGTCGAAGTGCGTGAGAAGTTAAGTATTCCTGACCAATCCATAACAGAGTCATTGAAAGCATTAAAAGCTTTCTCTGATGTATTAGAGGTGGCAATTTTAAGTACTTGTAATAGGCTGGAAATATATGCGCTAGTAAAGGATAAAAATACTGGGATTTCATCTATTAAAGAATTCATATCAGAATATTCTGGAATTATTTTTGAAGATTTAAATCCACATCTTTTTTGCTTTAGACAAGAAGAAGCAGTTTTGCATTTGATGAAAGTCTCGGCAGGACTCGATAGCCTCGTTTTAGGGGAGGGACAAATCCTTTCGCAGGTAAAAAAAATGATGAGATTAGGTCAAGAGAATCAGTCTACTGGACCAATTCTTAATAGATTATTAACTCAATCAGTTAGTACAGGTAAAAAAGTAAGATCCGAAACAAATTTAGGAACTGGAGCTGTGTCAATCAGTTCAGCGGCGGTAGAACTAGCTCAATTAAAAATTGGACAAGAAAAAGGATTTGATACTCTTGTAAGTTTGGAATCAGAGAACGTTCTTGTTGTTGGAGCCGGGCGAATGAGTAGGCTTTTAATAACTCATTTAAAATCAAAAGGATGTCATAAACTTATCCTTTTAAATAGAAATATTGATAGAGCATTAAATCTTTCTCAAGACTTCCCTGATTTAGAGATTGTTTGTAAAGGATTAAACGAATTAGAAGAAAACATATCATTATCTTCGCTTGTTTTCACCAGTACTGCTTCTGAAGAGCCAATTATTGATCTCACAAAAATTGAAAAAATAAATTTGAGTAATAGACTTAAATTAATTGATATTGGTGTACCGAGAAATATATCTAATGATGTAAAACAACATGAATTTGTTAAATCATTTGATGTCGATGACTTACAAGAGGTCGTTTCAAGAAATCAGGAATTTAGACAAAAAATAGCAAAGGAAGCGGAATCTTTAGTAGAAGAAGAAAGGATCATTTTTCTAGAATGGTGGGCAAGTTTAGAGGCCGTTCCAGTAATTAATAAACTTAGATCAGATTTGGAGTTAATTAGAAAAGAGGAATTGCAAAAAGCACTTAGCAGAATGGGACCAGATTTTTCGGCTAGAGAAAGAAAAGTTGTGGAAGCTCTGACTAAAGGAATAATTAATAAGATACTTCATACGCCGGTCACTAAGTTGAGAAGTCCTCAATCAAGAGAAGAAAGACAAGTTTCTTTGAAAATCGTTGAAAAATTGTTTTCTTTGGTAGAAGAGGATAAAAATAACTAACTTTTTTAGATTTATATTAAGTTTTTCCAGTGATTTATCGAAATACCTTTGTAAACTGACCATTTGTATTTCTAAATATGCCCATAATCAGTTACTTTAAATAGTTGTATATCTACCTCCATTAGATTGAATGAAGCGTGTGTTGGCCATAATCCTCGGAGGAGGAAAAGGTTCTAGACTTTACCCTTTAACAAAAATGAGGGCTAAACCTGCTGTGCCATTGGCAGGTAAGTATCGTTTGATAGATATTCCGATTAGTAATTGTATTAATTCAGGCATTGAAAAAATGTACGTATTGACCCAGTTCAATAGTGCATCTCTAAATAGACATATAGGAAGAACCTACAATTTAAATGGCCCTTTTGGCCAAGGATTTGTGGAGGTTTTAGCTGCACAACAGACTCCAGATAGTCCGAAGTGGTTTGAAGGTACTGCAGATGCTGTAAGAAAATACCAATGGTTATTTCAAGAATGGGATGTTGATGAATATTTAATATTGTCAGGTGATCAACTGTACAGAATGGACTACAGTTTATTTGTTCAACATCATAGAGATAATGGTGCTGATTTAACTGTTGCAGCTTTGCCTGTCGATGAAGCTCAAGCAGAAGGTTTTGGCCTAATGAGAACTGATGATGTAGGAAATATAAAAGAATTTAGTGAAAAGCCTTCTGGAGAGAAGTTGAAGGCTATGGCAGTGGATACTTCAAAATTTGGATTAAGTAAGGAGTCAGCTTCCGAAAAACCATATCTAGCCTCTATGGGGATTTACGTTTTTAGCAGAAATACTCTTTTCGATCTTCTAAATAAATTTCCTAATTATACGGATTTTGGTAAGGACATAATTCCAGAAGCCCTCAATAGAGGCGATACACTTAAAAGTTATGTATTCGATGATTATTGGGAAGATATCGGCACAATTGGGGCATTCTTTGAGTCAAACCTTGCATTGACTGAGCAACCAAAACCTCCATTTAGTTTTTATGATGAGAAATTTCCAATTTATACTAGACCTAGATTTTTACCCCCTTCTAAACTTGTAGATGCTCAAATTACAGATTCAATTGTTTGTGAAGGCACAATCTTGAAGTCATGCAGTATTTTACATTGTGTTTTAGGTGTAAGAAGCAGGATTGAAAGCGACTCGGTTCTTGAGGATACTCTTGTTATGGGAGCCGATTTCTTTGAATCCCCTGAAGAGAGGATTGAATTAAGAAAAGGGGGTGGAACGCCTCTTGGAGTAGGTGAAGGGACTACTGTAAAAAGAGCAATTCTTGATAAGAATACAAGAATTGGCGATAATGTCGTGATCATTAATAAAGATCGAGTAGAAGAAGCAGATAAGCCAGAATTAGGCTTTTATATCAGAAATGGAATTGTTGTAGTAGTTAAAAATGCAACTATTGCAAATGGAACTGTTATTTAAATCTTTTCCATCATTTTTCGCTGACATAAGTAATTTTTTTGAGCAATTTTGTTGAGTTGCAGGCACACTGTATTTATTGAGTTTTTAATTTTTTATGTCCAAGGCACATTTTGGTTTAATAGGTCTTGGTGTTATGGGCGAAAATTTAGTTCTTAACGCAGAGAGAAATGGATTTTCTAGTGTAGTTTTTAATAGGACTTACTCAAAAACCGAAGAATTTTTACAAGGACGTGGCCTTGGTAAGAATATAGAAGGAGCTGAAACTCTTCAAGAATTTGTTAATAAGCTAGAGAGACCTAGAAGAATTCTAATGATGGTAAAAGCTGGGCCCGCAACAGATGCTGTCATTGATAATATTTCTGGATATCTCGAGGAAGGAGATTTATTAATAGATGGCGGCAACTCTCAATTTAAAGATACAGAAAGAAGGGTGAATACTCTTGAAAGTAAAAGTTTTGGATACATTGGGATGGGAGTCTCTGGAGGGGCTAAAGGAGCTTTAGAGGGTCCAAGTATGATGCCCGGTGGTACTAAGGCTTCATATGATGCAATAGAAAGCTTATTAACAAAAATGGCTGCCAAAGTTGAAGATGGACCATGTGTTGCATATGTTGGACCAGGAGGCTCAGGTCATTTTGTGAAAACTGTTCATAACGGAATTGAATATGGAATTGAACAAATACTCGCAGAAGCTTATGACCTTATGAAGAGAGTCAAAGGTATGAACGGTCAGCAAATGTCAGAGGTATTTGGTATTTGGAATAATACTGATGAATTAGCTTCTTATCTTGTTGAGATAACAGAGATTTGTCTAAATACAAAAGATGAGATGACTGGAGATGATGTCGTGGAAAAAATATTAGATAAAGCTGGTCAGAAAGGAACAGGGTTATGGACTGTTGTAAGTGCTCTAGAACTGGGGGTGTCAGTCCCAACTATTTATGCATCTTTAAATGCAAGAGTAATGAGTTCTTTAAAAGAGCAACGTAGTGAGATTGAAAAAACTATTCCATCTAAAGAGATAGAGGATTTTGATTTAGGAAATATATCAGATGGAATGAAACCTTTATTTGATGCTGTAGTCCTTGCCACAATTGCTAGCTATGCCCAGGGTATGGACATTTTAAGAGAAGCATCTGCAGTATATAACTATGGTTTGAGTATGCCGTCAATTGCTCAAATATGGAAAGGTGGTTGCATAATTAGATCAAAATTATTAAGTAAAATTCAAGATGCTTACAACAAAGATCCTAATCTAAAAAATTTAATTTTTGATGATTGGTTCAATAATGAAATTGCGACAAGATTAGATAACTTAGCTAAAGTCGTTTCTTTATCCACAAAAGCTGGTATACCAGTCCCATGTCTATCCAGTACCTTAGATTATTTGAATAGTTATAGAACCAATAGACTTCCTCAGAACCTTGTTCAGGCAATGAGAGATTGTTTTGGCTCTCATACATATGAAAGAATTGATAAGGAAGGTAGTTTTCATACTGAATGGATGAAATGATTGAAAAGGTTAAAAATGGATTTACACTTAACATTTATAAAGACAAGTTAGAGCTTTCTACAGCGGTTTTTAAGTTTATTGAAAGTCACATTATTCATACTTTAAAAAAGAAAGACAGGTTCAAATTTTGTGTAAGTGGAGGTTCAACTCCTAAATCTGTCTATAAGCTTTTATCAAAAAGTGATCTTAGATGGGATATGGTTGATGTCTTTTTAGGGGATGAAAGATGTGTTGATCCAAATTCAGAATTGAGTAACTCGTTAATGTTGAAGAATTCATTGTTAACTAATTTTGGATCCAAAGCTTTTTTTTATGAAATTTTTAATGATTTAAATGCTGATGATGAGGCTACAAAAAATCAATTTATTTCTAAATTATTTGAAAAATGTGGATCAAACCCTCCAACTTTTGATTTAACATTATTAGGTCTTGGAGACGATGGTCATACAGCCTCACTATTCCCTTATCAAAAAAATAATAATGTAGATGATTTTGTTATTTTTAATGAAGGAAAAGGTTTAAAAAGAATTTCATTAACTCCAAAGGCTCTTTCAGCTTCTTCAAAGATAGTATTTTTAGTTAGTGGAGCTTCTAAAAGAATTGCTCTTGAGAGGTTATTAGATGAAAAAGAGCTACCAGATAGGACACCCTCAAAATTAATAAAATCTATTAATCAAATTTCAATATTTTGTGATCAGGAATCAGCAAAAGAATTAGAAATTTAGTTAAAGTCTATTAATAATTTAAATTATTTAATGAGTAAGAAAAAATTTTTATTCCAGAAAAAGGAGTTCGATGGTTGGAAAACATTAAATGATACTGTTATGGGTGGATCAAGTTCAGCTTTTTGTGAAATTTCAAATTCGGGTTTGATATTAAAGGGTAACATAGTCGAGAAAGCAGGAGGATTTGTTAGTTGTAGATCGTCTATATATAAACCTTCTTTAAATGTATCTGAGTATTCATCCTTTGAATTAAATATTGATGGACAAGGAAGAACTTTTAAATTTGCTGTCGCTTGTGAAGATGATCTACTAGGACTAACCGAATTTATACCGGGCGGACTTAGATGGATTAAATCATTCCCAACAAAAAAATTCGGGACAACAAATGTTCAAATTCCTTTTAGTGAGTTAAAACCTTCAGTAAGAGCTAATAAAGTACGTTTTCCATTTAAATTCAAGCCATCTAAAATTAAAAGATTGCAACTACTACACTCTAAGTTCGGTGATGATGGATTACTTAATAATGAGTTTAAACAGGGTTCAATAAAAGTTTTAATTAAATCAATAAGTGTTATTTGAAAATTCACCTAAAAATATAGAGAGCTTAATCGCTAAGTCAGCGGATTTAACAAATAAACCTTTTGTTCATTCTGTAGTAAAAATAAATGGTGAATACGAATTCGAAGATGAAGCTATTGATTTAACAGTTAATATCTTATGTCGAGATAAAGAAGGTAAAAGATTAGAAATTTATGATCTTGAATTAGAACTTTTTAAATCAAATAAAGAGTTGGTTTTAGTAATCTCTAAGCTTAACTTCCCTGATGAACCAATATTATGGTGTGGAGTTAAAACCTTATGGATGGATAGCAATAATGGAAAAAAATGCAACTCACCAAAATACAGCGCTAGATTGGAAAATTTAGCAAATAGGATAAAAAGTTTTATTGATTATGAAAATAAAATTTGAGCTGATTTATAAATCAGTAACAGCTCCTAAACTTGATGTGCTTACGATTCTCGAATATTTTGAAAGAATTCCTCTTTTGTATTTTTGAATAGGTTTTACCCAATCTTTTTTTCTTTTTTCTAATTCTTCGTCAGATAGATCAACTTCAATTAGTTGTTTTACAGCATCTACTGTAATTAAATCACCTTGTTTTATTAGAGCAATATTACCTCCTACAGCGGCCTCTGGAGCTATGTGACCCACAACAAGACCATAGGTACCACCGCTAAATCTGCCATCGGTAATTAAAGCCACCTTCTCTCCCAGGCCTTGACCAACAATCGCAGATGTTGGAGCTAACATTTCTCTCATGCCTGGACCTCCTACAGGACCTTCGTTTCTAATAACAACAACATCACCTGCTTTGATATCGTTATTTAATATCGATTTTAAACAATCCTCTTCACTTTCAAAAATCTTTGCGGGACCCGTTAATACAGGGTTTTTTACTCCGCTAATTTTGGCTACAGAACCTTCGCTCGCTAAGTTACCTTTTAATATCGCTAGATGTCCTTTTTTATAAAGAGGGTCATCTATGTCTCTTATGACATTTTGATTTGTTGGAGGCTTAGCGGGAATATTTTGTAAGTATTCTGAGATGGTTTTGCCTTCAATATTTTTGCAATCGCCATGAATTAATCCTGCATTCAAAAGTATTTTCATTACTTGTGGAATCCCACCTGCCTTATGAAGATCCACCGTCACATATTTACCACTCGGTTTAAGGTCACAAATAACGGGCACTTTTTGTCTGATTCTCTCAAAATCATTAATGTTAATATCTATTCCTGCAGTATTCGCGATAGCTAAGATGTGCAATACCGCATTTGTTGATCCGCCAATTGCCATAATTACTGATATTGCATTTTCAAACGCTTTCTTTGTCATTAGGTCTAGAGGTCTTATATCTTTTTCTATTGCAGAGACTAATATCTCAGCACTTTTATCTGCACTTAGTTCTTTTTCAAGATCTTCAGCGGCCATAGTGGAACTGTGAGGAAGACTTAACCCTAATACTTCAATAACCGCAGACATTGTATTAGCTGTAAACATTCCTCCACAGCTACCAGCTCCAGGAATACAATTTTTCTCAACTTGGATTAGCCTTTCTTCATTAATTTTGCCTGATGTTAATTGTCCAACAGCTTCAAATGCACTAACAACAGTAAGATCTTCTCCATGCAATTTCCCAGGCTTTATTGTCCCTCCATAAATGAAAATTGAGGGAATATTCATTCTTGCAATTGCAATCATGGCACCCGGCATATTTTTATCACATCCACCTATAGCAAGTACACCATCCATACTCTGAGCATTGCATGCTGTTTCAATTGAATCAGCAATAACCTCTCTTGAAACTAAGGAATATTTCATGCCCTCTGTTCCCATAGAAATGCCATCACTTACTGTTATAGTCCCAAACATCTGAGGCATCCCACCTGATCTTTTTATTGACTCTTCAGCTTTTAAAGCTAACTTATTTAAACCCATATTGCATGGTGTTATGGTGCTGTATCCATTTGCAACTCCAATAATAGGTTTATTAAAATCTTCATCATTAAATCCAACAGCTCTTAACATCGATCTGTTAGGGGATCTTTGCACACCTTGGGTTATTGCAGATGATCTGAGTTTATTCATATTATTTGAGAACCTTTTTTATTCTATTGCCCCAACTCTTCAAGTTGCTTCCTCACATCAGCAATTGCAGAATTAAGTTGCTCAACCTTCTTCTCCAGATTCTCTCCTTCGACTTCATTTATATTTTCATTTGAATCAATCGCTTCTGAGCCGTCTTGAATTCTGGAGGAATACATCATTGCTTTTTGTTTTTTTTCCTCCTTTCTTTTGTCTGCTTCGGATATTAACCACCAAGCTAGACCTGCCGCTCCAATAAAAGCACCGCTTATTAATGATAATAGATTATTTGAAGACGAATCTCTGTATTCAGACATTGGTAAAATATTCACTCCTATATTCTATATTAGTTCTTATCTTGAAATATAGTACTTAAACGCGATAGAGGATTCCCAATACCCGGCACTAATAACTGTGTTTTTTCGTCTTCCTCATCTATGCAAGAAGTGTAAATTACCTGATTAGGGAGTAATTTCGCAATTTCATTTAACCCTTTATTTGAGCAAATAGCAGTTATTAAAAGAATCCTATTTGAATTAACACCTAATTCCTTTAATTTAATTAAAGTTTCTAATGTTGCTGATTTTGTTGTTATTTGCTCTGAATAAAATATAACTCCTTCATTTGATTCAATAGTTTTAGGGAGTTCTCCTAATGAGAGGGTTGAATTAGGAATTACTTCTTTAGATCCAAACCAAAGAGATAACCCTTCGGGCAACATTGCGAGCACTTTTATTGGATAATCATTATTAATAAAGAATCCATCTGCGTCTCCATTATCAGTATTTACTATTTCTTTTTTATATGGCAGCCAATTACGTAATGCTTCATATGTAAGCCATTTCCCTAATTGCTCATATCCTGTTGAGTACAAAATATTTGGAGTATTTTTTTCTCGCAATATTGAAAGCCAATGTTTTATTAATGGATGAGGAGGAACAATAACCTTTAGTGACATTGCCATATATTTTCCTTTAAGATACTCTTACAAACTTTAAATACTTAAGTTCTAAAATACAGTCTTATTATGATTAAATCAATTGTTTCCCCCTCAATAAAGAATGCATTAATTACTTTGTTATTCGTTGGAATTTTATTTTTTAATTCTGTAAATTCTGCATGGGCTAAAAGACCTCCTGAGATTAGAAACCAGCAAGACCTTAATTTAGAGCCAGATATGCATGGTCAAGACCTAAGCGGTAACGAATACGTTAAGTTTGATTTGAATGGGTTTAATTTCAGTGAAAGTAATTTAGAAGGGGCGGTGTTCAATAATAGTAAATTGCAAAACTCAAAGTTTACTGGAGCAAATTTAAGAGATGCACTAGCTTATGCAACAGACTTTACAGATGCTGATCTTTCGGATGTTAATTTTACTAATGCTTTATTAATGGAGAGTAATTTTGAAGGTGCAAAAATAGATGGTGCAGATTTTACTGATGCTGTTCTTAGTCGTACACAACAAAAACAATTATGTGCGATTGCAAATGGCACAAATAGTTCTACAGGAGAGAGTACAGAATATAGCTTAGGTTGTTAATCATCGAAGATGAAAAATAAAATTCCAGTTATTGTTGTTTCGGGATTTCTAGGTTCAGGTAAAACAACTTTTCTGAGGTATCTATTAAAAGAGAGTAACAAAAAATTTGGTTTAATAATTAATGAATTTGGTGATGTTGGAATTGACGGCGATTTGATTAAAAGTTGTGATAAATGTGATGAATCTGAAGATGACTGCGTTATCGAATTAAACAATGGATGTTTATGTTGTACTGTTCAAGATGATTTTGTTCCATCAATAAAAGCTCTCCTAGAATTTAATCCTCCTATCGAATCAATAATTATCGAAACAAGTGGCTTGGCACTACCAATTCCCTTAATAAAAGCACTTAACTGGCCTGAGATTAGGTCTTCCATCTATCTTGATGTAGTTGTTGGAATCGTTAATGGAGAATCAATGCTTAATGGCTCACCAATTAATGATTTAAATAAAATAACAAAACAATATAACGAAACAGATAAAATTGACCACAACGCCTCTATAGATGAACTTTTTGAGGAGCAACTAGAAGTTTCTGATATCGTTTTAGTCTCAAGATCAGATATCTTAAATGATGATCAGTTTGACGTTGTAAAAAATAAAATTCAAGGAAGTCTAAACTCATCTACACCAGTTCTTAAATCCAAGAATGGCAAAATCGATTTAAATTATTTATTTGACTTTAATTTTAAAAAAGAGACTTATAAAGAATTTTTAACAGAAGAACATGACCATAATCATGTTGAGCTTAAATCAGATTCATTAAAATTAAATTATTTCCTTGAAAAAAATGACTTTGAAAAGGAGATGTCAAAAATCTTGGATGAATTAAACATTCTTCGAATAAAAGGACGCATTTGGATACCAAACAAATCATTGCCTTTACAAATACAAATTGTTGGAAAGAAAATTAATACTTGGTTTGAAGAGGCTCCAGATAATTGTTGGAGACCAAATGATAATGCTGGGCTTGAATTAGTAATAATTTCCTTTGATGAAAAATCTATAAAAAATTTCAATAGAAAAATTAAAGAGAAATTTAAGATTTTAAGCGACCCAAAAATAGCAATTTGACTTTATAGTTAGCTGCCGGGATACTAACTACAGTAGACAGCCCAAGATGAAAAATACAAAAATTACCTTAAAACAAATAATCTCTGACGACGTTACCTCAATTGATAAAATAAAATGTTCAAAATGTGGAGGGGCAGGAAATTTTAAAACACATGAAAATTCAAGGAGAACTTGTTTAGTTTGTTTTGGTAGAGGCTACATAAACATTTAATAACTCAGAAAACCTTAAGGTAAAAATATTTGTTTATTAATCAATAGTTCTCTTTATTAAAATTTAAACTAACCTTCTAGTAGAAATTAATTTTTAATTGGACCAATTTGCTGTAAAAGTTTTTGTAAGACTAAGACCCTCAGTTTTAGATCCAGCGGGGGAAGCTACCAAAGCTGCTTCTATAAAACTTGGAGCCGAGGGAATTAAATCATTACGTATAGGAAAAATGATTGAGGTAAAAATAGAAGGTAATGGTGAAAACGAAGTAAGAGAAAAAATTGATTTATTGTGTGATAGGTTATTCGCAAATACTGTTATTGAAGATTATGAGTATTCACTAAAAAAATTATAAAATGGATAATTTTACTGTAGGAATTGTTGTCTTCCCTGGTTCTAATTGTGATCGTGATGTTTCATGGGCATTGGAAGGTTGTTTAGACATAAGAACAAAATACTTGTGGCATGAGTCTTCAGATTTAAGCGATGTAGATGCAATAGTTTTACCCGGAGGATTTAGCTATGGTGATTATTTAAGATGCGGAGCAATAGCGAGATTTTCTCCATTAATAAATGCTTTGGATGACTTTGTGAAAAGTGGAAGAAGAGTTTTAGGAATTTGTAATGGGTTCCAAATTTTGACAGAATCAGGCTTTTTGCCTGGCGCCCTTACTGCAAATAAAAATCTTAATTTCATCTGTGATGATGTTGAACTTGATATTGTTTCTTCAAAAGGAGGTTGGTTTAATGATGGAGGTAAAAAACAAACTATTAAGTTACCCATAGCGCATGGAGAAGGGAGATATCATTGTGATTCTGATACTTTAAAAAAACTTGTAGATAGTGAATTGATCGCTTTGAGATATAAAAATAATCCTAATGGATCCTCATTCGATATCGCAGGCATAACTAATGAAAAGGGTAATGTTCTAGGTTTAATGCCTCATCCAGAGCGAGCATGTGACGAGACTATTGGTGGGACTGATGGCCTCCTTACATTAAAATCATTAATATTGAAATAAAAAAAAGACCCCAATTTTGGAGGTCTTTTTTATTCAATTTGGGAAAAATTAAACTGCAGCTTTTACTTTTGGATCCAAATCACCTTTTGCGTAAAGATCAGCAAAGTAATTTGTGCTGTTTTGTTTGATCTTACTTGCTTGACCTTCGCACCAGAACTGCTTATATCTATCAAGACAAACTTGCTTCATGTATTTTCTAGCAGGCTTGTTGAAATGTCTTGGGTCAAAGTTTGCCTTATCAGCAAATGCTGCCTCTCTAACCGCGGCAGTGAAAGCAAGTCTGTTATCAGTATCAATGTTAACTTTCCTAACTCCATTTCTTATTCCCTCTTGAATTTCTTCAACAGGAACACCATATGTTTGAGGAATTTCACCGCCATATTTGTTAATGATATCCAACCATTCTTGAGGAACTGAACTAGATCCATGCATTACAAGATGAGTATTTGGAAGTGCTTTATGAATTTCAGCAATTCTGCTTATTGCAAGAACTTCTCCTGTAGGTTTTCTTGTAAATTTATAAGCACCATGACTTGTTCCTATAGCAATAGCTAAAGCATCGACTTTTGTTTTAGCTACAAAATCTGCAGCTTCTTCAGGATCAGTCAAAAGCATATCTGTAGAAAGTTCACCTTCAAATCCATGACCATCTTCCGCTTCACCTTTTCCTGTCTCTAATGAACCCAAGCAACCCAACTCTCCTTCAACACTAACTCCAACTGAATGAGCAAAATCTACTACTTTTTTAGTAACTGCAACATTATATTCGTAACTAGCGGGTGTTTTTGCATCTGCCTCTAGAGAACCGTCCATCATTACTGATGTGAAACCATTTATTGCCGCTGAATAACATGTTGATGGCTCATTACCGTGGTCTTGGTGCATTACCACTGGAATATTAGGATATGTTTCTGTAGCAGCAAGGATTAGATGACGTAGGAAAATTTCTCCTGCATAATTTCTTGCCCCTCTTGAAGCTTGGAGGATTACAGGACTATCAGTTTCATATGCTGCTTCCATGATTGCTTGAACTTGTTCAAGGTTATTAACATTGAAAGCTGGAATACCGTAACCATTCTCAGCAGCGTGATCTAAAAGTAGTCTTAGTGGAACGAGGGCCATAATTAAAATAAGTTAAATGCTATATAAAGCATATGTTTCCGAGAGTTTAGTATAAAGAGGTATCAAATGTCACGTCATTAGATATACAAAATACTAAATTGAAGAAACTTATTTTATGACCCAGAGTACATTTTTAGTATTTTTAAGTTAATAAGTGTAGCCTGCCACAAACAATTGCTCATCAGATGAAGGTTGAGATCCTGCTACATAGGCACCTTTTGAAGCTTCAGAGTTTGCTTGAGCTCTTGCTATTAATGCTTTTTGACCTCCTTCAACGTCGCTTCCTTTCCAGGCCTTTAAGCATGAGTGCTGTAATGCTCTTCCATAGGAGAACGAAACATTCCATAAAGCTTTTCTGTAAAGAGTGTTCATATTATTTAGATAAACAGAAGCAGCTTCTTCGCTTAACCCTCCTGATAAGAAAACTATTCCAGGAACAGATGCTGGAACGCATCTTTCCATAGTTCTAATTGTCATTTCAGCAACCTTCTTAGGATCAGCCTTTGTTGGATAATCTGCCCCATTAACAGTCATAGAAGGTTTTAATAGAGTGCCTTCTAGAAAAACTCCATTTTCTTGACAGGCAATATAAACCTGCTTTATTACCTCCTCTTGAACTTCAGCAGTTTTTTCAATAGTATGGTCGCCGTCCATTAAGATTTCAGGTTCAATAATTGGTACTAACCCAGATTCTTGAACTGATCTTGCATACCTTGCTAATCCCCAAGCATTCTCTTGAATTGATAGTTTTGAAGGACAACCATCATTTGTAATTTGCAGAACTGCTCTCCACTTTGCAAATCTGGCACCTTGTTCATAATATTTTGCGGCTCTTTCAACTAACCCATCTAGGCCAGAGCAAAAAGTTTCTACATCTCCTCCTCCTGGAAGTGGATTTAGGCCTTTATCGACCTTTATACCTGGGATAATACCTAAATCATTTAGTTTCTTAACCATTGACTCGCTATCTTGGTGATTCTGATAAAGAGTTTCTTCGAAGAGGATTGCTCCACTTATGTATTTGCCAAGACCTTCTGTAGTAAAAAGCATTCCTCTATATGCCTTCCTATTGTCTTCAGTATTCTCAACGCCAATTCCAGCGAGTCTTTTACCTACTGTTTTAGTTGATTCATCTACCGCTAATATTCCTTTTCCTTTAGAAGCTAGTAATTGAGCATTTTCTTTAAGCTCATTTTTGTAATAATTTAAAGCCATTCTTTAATAATTCAGTTCAATTGATTTTTCCAGAATATGAAAAAAAAATAAAATCAATCCAATACTTTATCGGGTGATAATTGCTACTTATAAATGTATAGCCTTAAATTTTGATACTTAATCCACTTTTGGAAGATTCTCTTATGGCTTCGCAAACTTTATGACTAGCAAGTCCCTCGCATAAGCCTGGGATTACAGGTGTTCCATTAATTATACTCTGAGCCCATAAATTTTGAATTCTCAAAACTGGAGCTATTCTCCCATCAGTCCATGTTTTTTCAAAATTAAAACTTGAATCCGCAGTTAGATTTTGTATTTTATTTTCGTTGTTTGAATATTTCAAATTAAAACCATGTACATAATCTTTTTGGTTTTCGCTTTTAAGAATTAGTGAACCTTCGCTTCCATATATTTCTAAACTAAATCCTCTACCATTTTTAGAAATTGATGATAAAGATACCTGACATGGAACAAGATTCGAGCTGTAGTTTGATATTTCTATATTGGCTAAACATACATCTTCACTCGTAACATCATTTAAATCAGATGAGTTAGGTAAAGGTCTTTTTTTTATTGATGTTGCTAACTTGCCAGAAACGTTTATTGATTCTCCAAAAAACCAATTCAACATATCGAATGCATGAGTACCTAAAGCGCCAATAACCCCCCCACCTTTTTCTTCCAATGCATACCAATTCCAGGATCTTTTGGGGTCGGATCTACTGCCCATTAACCAATCTAATTTGACTAAATATATATCTCCTAAGATATTTTCATCAATAAGTTTTTTTGTCTGAAGGAAAAGAGGAACTGCTCTATATTCAAAATCAACACATACGCTTAAATTATTAATCAAAGATATTCTCTGAAGCTCTTCAATTTCTGAGGAGGATATTGAAACGGGTTTTTCTAGGAGCAAATTTTTATTATTCTCAAGAGCTTGTTTAGCTAACTTAAATCTTGATTCAGGAGGAGTGGCAATAATAATTCCATCAATTTTTGGAGATTTTACTAAGTCTTCCCAATTGTGAAAAAAATCTAAGCCCGTTTCTTTTTCTAATATCGATTTTTGCTTTTTCTCGTAATGATAGATTGCTACAGGAGTTAAGTGATCAGACTCTTTTAATGCCTCTAAATGAACTTTTTTCCCAAACCCTAGTCCAGCGATTGCTATTTTTAATTTTTTATTTTTAGTATTCATTGTTATTTATTAATAAACTCTGAACAGCTATTTTCAATAACAACATCTAAAAGTTCATCATTATTAGAAGTTTGCCATTTTGAATTGAATTGAGGAATTCCATTTATTGATGTATCTTTGAACTTTTTTTCATTGCAATTAATTCTCATTACATAAAGTGATAACTCTCCATCATCATCAGAATTATTTGGATTCTTAAAGAACTTTGTTAATACACTTATTTCACCATTTGGGAGCGACTTAATACTCCCTTTATCAAGCCATTCTTTCCCATCATCATTCTCTTTAAGGAGAACCCAATCAACATTTCCTATCGCATATGAATAGGAGGCAAAGCTTAAAATAAAGAGTAGAAGGCTTAAAGAAAAATAAAATAAATTAGAAATTATTCTCATTTTATATATTTGATTCTGCAGGTTCTTTTACACCATGAATTTTTAAAATTTTAGTCAGAGTATCCTTGAGATCTTTCCTTTTCACTATTACATCAACAAAACCATGCTCAAGCAGATATTCAGCTGTTTGAAAATTATCGGGTAATTTTTCTCTTAATGTTTGTTCTATAACCCTTCTTCCAGCAAATCCAATAAGTGCTTTAGGTTCCGCCAAAATTAAATCACCTAACATCGCAAAGCTGGCTGTTACCCCTCCAGTGGTTGGATGAGTTAACAAGGGCATATATAGAAGATTTTTCTCTTTATGTTTTTTTAGTGCTCCAGATATTTTTGCCATTTGCATGAGACTTAACATACCTTCTTGCATCCTTGCTCCTCCTGATGCGCAAACAATAAGAATTGGAAAATTTTCCAAAGTTGCTCTCTCAATTATCCTTGTAATTTTTTCACCAACTACCGAACCCATCGATCCTCCCATAAATCTAAAATCCATAACAGCTAATGCTAAAGGCATTGAATTCACAGAACAGATACCTGTTACGACTCCATCTCTTAAACCTGTACCTGCTTGACTTTCTTTAATTCGATCAGCATACGCTCTTCTATCTTTAAAACCCAAAGGATCTGTAGGACTTAGTGAACTATCAAATTCTTTGAATGAATTTTTATCAGCAATTATATTTATCCTTTCATCGCTATTAATCCTATTGTGGTGTCCACAATTACTACAAACATTGAAATTTGAAATTAGGTCTTTTCTATAGGCTACTTGCGAACACTCTGAACATTTAACCCACAAACCATCTCCTTCGTCAGTATCTTGGGAAACTTTCCCAACAAATTGATCTTTACGCCTTGCAGCAAACCAGTCGATTAATGACACAACTTTTCCTGTTTTTTCTATTTAAATCTAAGTAAGGTACTTTTATCAAGAAAGATATATAAAAATTTGAGATCCTCTAGATTAAAAACTTCTCAAAGTTAAGAAATAATGATTTGAGTTGATAATCGAAGATTAATTATTATTTATTTTTCTCCTCAATCATTTTATGAATTATTGGAGTGAGAATTAGTTCCATTGCGAATCCCATTTTCCCTCCATTTACAACGATACTTGTTGGACTTGACATGAATGAATCATTAATCATTCCAAGCAAGTATTGAAAATCAATCCCCCATTTCTCTCTTGCACCTTTTCTGAAATGTATGATCACAAAGCTCTCATCAGGAGTTGGGATATTCCTGCATATGAAAGGATTAGAAGTGTCAATTGTGGGAATTCTTTGGAAATTAATATCGGTTTTGCTGAATTGTGGGCATATATGATTTATATAATCAGGCATTCTTCTCAATATAGTATCCACAATGGTTTCCGCTGAGTAACCTCTTTCTGCGTTATCTCTATGGATTTTCTGAATCCACTCTAAATTTGTTATCGGAACAACTCCAACAAGTAAATCAGCATAAGAGGCAACATTGTATCCATCACCTTCTACCCCGCCATGCAAACCTTCATAAAAAAGTACATCTGTGCCCTCAGGAATATCTTCCCATGGAGTAAATTGCCCAGGTTCTAGGGATGTCCCAAGTCTTGTATTATGTTCTTCTGCTTCTTCAAGACTATGCAGATAATATCTTTTCTTTCCTCCTCCAGTTTCACCATAGATTTTAAAAAGTTCTTCTAGTTTGTCAAAAAGATTAGCCTCTGGACCAAAATGTGAGAAATTTTCACCTTTTGAAAGAGCGTCTGCCATAGCTTTTTTCATAGGCATTCTTTCAAATCTGTGGTAACTATCACCTTCAACGACTGCGGGAACAATATCTTCTCTGGCAAAAATATGCTCAAAGGCTCTTTTTACTGTACTTGTTCCTGCTCCTGAAGATCCTGTTACAGCGACTACTGGATGACGTTTTGACATTTTTTAAAAACAATATCTAATGATTCTGACAGGTCATATGCCAACTTTATGTTTTACTTAAAAATATTTTTTTATTTATTAATTTTTTTTCTAAATTTCATCTATTATTTTATCTCCGATTTCACTGCAAGATAAAACTTCAGTAGACCCATCACCTAAATCCGCTGTTCTAAATCCTTTTGATAAAACTTTATCAATGGCAGTTTCTAAATTTTCTGCAGCTTCTTCTTCATTTAATCCAATTTTTAACATCATGGAAGCAGATAAAAGCATTGCAATAGGATTAGCTATGTTTTTACCAGCTATATCAGGAGCCGAACCATGAACAGGTTCAAAAACGCCTGGGCCATTATTGTTTAAAGAAGCAGATGGAAGCATACCAATAGAACCAGTTATCATTGCGGCTAAATCGCTTAAAATATCTCCAAATAAATTACTAGTTAAAATCACATCAAATTGACCAGGATCTCTAACTAATTGCATTGCTGCATTATCAACGTACATATTGCTTAGAGATATATTTTTATCTTTTGAGGTGATATTTAAAACTGTATCTCTCCACAATTGACTAACCTCAAGAACGTTTGATTTATCAACAGAACATATTTTTTTATTTCTTTGGTTAGCAATTTTTATTGCTATTTCGGTTATTCTTTCTATTTCGGTCGAATCATAAACCATCGTATTGAAAGCTTTTGGGATTTTTGTATTTGTTATATGTCCTCTTGGTTTTCCAAAATAAATTCCTCCTATTAATTCTCTTACAACAATAAGATCTACATGCTCAACGATTTCTTTTTTTAATGTACTTGCATCTAATAGAGATTTTCTTATTTTGACAGGCCTGATATTTGCGAAAAGGTTTAGGGCAGATCTTAACTTTAGTAACCCGCTTTCTGGCCTTAATTCTCTTGCAAGAGAATCATATTTAATATCTCCAACACATGCTAAAAGTACTGCATCACTTTTTTTACATTGATCTAGTGTCTCATCTGGAGCAGGAGTACCATATTTTTCATATGCTATCCCTCCAAATAATTTTTCAATAATCTCAATATCGAAATTATGATTTTTTGAAAGCTTTTTTAAAACTTTTTTTGAAACTTCTGAAATCTCTGGTCCAATTCCGTCTCCTGACAATAAAACAATCTTATATTTCTTCATTTAAATTTTTGTTTAATAGAACAATAAATTATTGCTTGTCTAATTGTCTAAGTTTTTTTGCTAATTCTGGTAATTTTTTAAAAATACTTGAACTCCTTAGCCATGATTTATTTTCCATCGCGGGGAAACCACTAATTACCTTGCCATCTTCAATGTCACAATGGATTCCGCATTTTGAACTCGCAATGACATTATTACCAACTTTTACTCTATTATTGACTCCTACTTGCCCTGCCAAAATAACACCATCTCCAATATTTGCTCCTCCAGCGATACCAACTTGAGCTGCAAATGCACAATTCTTTCCAATTTTTACGCCATGACCTATTTGTATTAAATTATCCAACTTTGTTCCCTCATCAATAAAGGTAAATCCAACTGCGGGTCTATCAATACAACAATTAGTTCCAATTTCTACAAAACTCATTATTTTTACACCACCTTTTTGCGGCATCTTTACCCATTTGCCATTTTCAGGAATAAAACCAAACCCCTCTGATCCAATAACAGAATTTGAATTAATTACACAATTATTTTTTAGAATGGTATTTTCGTAAATAACACAATTTGGATGAATTATATTATTATTTCCTATTCGAACATTACCTAAAATTGATGATCCAGGAAGAATATGATTATTGTCTCCAATTACGGTATTTTCTCCAATATAGACATTAGGTCCAATATGGCAATCTGCTCCAATTATTACTGTTTTATCTATAACTGCTGAAGCATGAATTCCTGGTTTGAAATTGATAGTTTTATATAAATAATCCAATACTTCTGCAAATGCAATTCTTGGATTTTTAACAATTATGTTTGATATATTGAGTTTTTTTAGGGCACTAACGATTTCATCGTTGTTAGTAGTTATTATAGCTGATGCTTTAGTTTGATCTAATTTTTCTTTAAGAATATTATTTTCTTCTAAAAAAGAAATTTGATGTTTAACTGCAGCATCTAATGAGGCAGCATCACCTATATTTAAATCTTCGAAAATATTGGCACTAATAAAATTTGAATTTCCTTTTTTTATTAGATCAACTAAATCACTTAAAAGCATTTTTCAGTTTTAATTTTTTTCTAAGAGAGAGCAAGAACATCTCTATGAACAACAATTATCGAGGAGTTGTTATTTTCTTTATTATTTAAGATACTTCTTAATTTGTCGCTACTTATTGATACTAAACCTTTTGCAACTTCTTTATCATTTGTATTTACGATTTTAACTGCCTGATTAATCGTAAAGTTTCCTTCTACATTCTTAACACCAACAGCTAAAAGTGAGGCACCTTTTTTTTTAATTGCAAAAGAAGCGCCATCATCTAAAGTAATTTTCCCTACTGTTTGAATTGCATGTGAAAGCCAACTTTTTTTGTTTCCAATAGGTTTTTCTACTGGATGAAATAAAGTTCCAATTTTATTATCATTAAATATTTCAATTAAGTTTTTTTTATTAGTTCCATCAACTAGTTGGACTTCGATTCCTCCTTTTGTTGCTATTTCTGCAGAAATTAATTTTGTAGAAATTCCACCTGTTCCCCATTCATTATTTGAGTTTTGAATATTTTTATCTTTAATTTCCTTTAATTCACTATTATGAACTTCTTTAATGGGTTGTGCATCTTTATTATTGCGTGGATCTTTTGAGTATAGATTTTCAATATCGGTTAATAAAATAAGCTTGTTAGCATTTATAGCCAAGGCAACTAAAGCAGAGAGGGTGTCATTATCTCCATATTTAAGCTCTTCATTTGCTACGGTATCATTTTCATTTACTATTGGAATAACATTCAACTCGATTAATCTTTTTAAAGTTTTAGAAGCGTTATTAAAGGATTCTCGTGAATTGAAATCAGCTTTAGTTATTAAAATTTGAGCAATATTAAGACCTAATTTATTAAATACTTTATCGTATATGGACATTAAATTAACTTGACCTACTGCAGCGGTAGCTTGAAGAGTACTTAAATCATTTGGTCTTGTTTTAATATTTAACTTTTGGCAACCTAATCCAACGGCTCCACTAGTTACTAAAATTAACTTGTTTCCTCTTGAAAGAAAACTTGTAAAGGATCTAGAAAGGTTTTCAATAACTTCTTCTGTAGATGTTTCCTCTGTTCCTCTTAAAATACTAGTACCAATTTTTATAACCCAAGTTTTCATTTTATAAAATGAGAAATTAATTTTTCTATTGTCAAAGTTAAATTAAATTTTATAGGCAAGCCATCTCTATTTAATCTCTTAACTAATATTGTTTTTATATCACATCTATTCCCAACAATAATATCTGTAAAAATTCTGTCGCCAATAATGGCTATATTTTTTGGCTCTCTGCCAATTTCTTTGATAGCAGACAAAGTTACTTTTTTTCTAGGTTTTGATGCATTGTATTTATACCTTAAATTTAATTCTTTCGCGATTTTTTCGATTCTTTTTTTTGATGGATTATTACTTATAAGATATAAGGAGAAAAGTTTTTTAGATTCTATGATCCAATTTTTTACAGCTTTTGGGATCATATTTGATTTTCTATTTACTAGAGTCCCATCCACGTCTAGCAATAAAGAATTAATTCCTTTTTTTTGCAACTCTGATTGAGAAATATTATATATTGGCAAGTTTGAATCCCAATTGATATTTAGGATAGATCTCATTTATTTTAAGAACTACTTTTTTCAAGCTCAGTTTCAATCAAAGGTTGAATTTTATCGAACTCATCATCTTCAACCAATAAGGCACCATTGTCTTTTAATTTACCAACAATAAAAAAAGGATCTAGTGGTATATATAAGCCATATTCTTGGTCAAAAAGATTAAAGTTAACGAGCAATTCATAACTCTCACTATCATCATCGACGTAATCTTCTTCTAATTCATCGTAAATTGGTTCTTCAAGTTCTCCTGATACTGTTAATGTAACCGCTGATCTGATAAGTCTTAAATCATGTTCTTGAAGGACTGCTTCAGCATTTTTTAGTATTTGTTCATTTTTATCTATTTTCTCAATTAGTTCAGGTTCATCTTTTTCATTTATCTTAAAAAGACTTACTGGTGTATCAACTGGCGTTAATAAAGCATATTCTTGGCCTTCAACACTTACTAATTGTTCAAGATAACAAAATAGCTCGTTTCCATTAGAGTCATTTAATAAAAGAGTCTGTGCATCATAATTATCATTTAAATTGGCTTCTTTCATTTAAAAATTATCTATCCTTTTTAATACTAATATTTTATCTGACGTTTACCAGCTATTTCTTCTAATTCAGGACCTTCTTCGATCCATTGTTCAAGTATTATTTTTGCTGAAAAACTATCAATCAATCCGGATTTATCTTTTTTTATTCCAAATCTTTCAGAAGATTCCCAAGTTGAACTATGTTCGTTGACATAAGAAAATGGAAGCTTTAATTCATTTGAAAGTAATTTACCGTAATTTTTACAGTCAATAGCTTGAGTGGTCATTTGACCTTCCTCATCTAGCGGTATACCCACAATAAAACCAGTCAAATTAAATTCATTTATATAATTTCTAATGATTTTAATCTCTTGATTATTTCCAAATCGTTTTACCGCTGGAAGTACATTTGATGTTATGCAGAGGGGATCACAATAAGCTAATCCTATTCTTTTGGTACCTATATCCAAACTCAAAATCGACTTGGGTTTGGGTTTGCAAAATTTCACTTTGTTTTTAATGGAAAAGGAGATGGATATGCATTACCTTGAGGACTTAATTTTCCAAAGATTGATTCCAAAGATTGATTTATTATATTTACTTGTTTGGCTTCATTCTTAATTATTGTGTTCCTAATAAGTATTATTTCTTGATTTTTTTCTTTGATATTAAACTCTTCGAGAAAAACATTTAATTGAGAATTTTCTTTATAGGTTTTTAAATATGAAACAGGTGATTTTTCAAAAAATCTTTTTATAAATTCTTTTAAAATTGAATTGAATCTCTCATCCCAATATCTACTTATAGTTAAAGTATAAATTTCTTCATTTTGATAATTAATATCTTTTAAAATTGTACATAAAACTGAATTTTCATATATTAAGGCACCACTCTTAGAGTTATTTCTTTTAAGAATGTCGACTTGATCAAAATCTAAAATATTTCTTATTAAGGGAGATTGATTTGATCTTATGAAATTAACTATTTTTAATATATTTTGTTTATTTATGTTTTGGAATTCATTAATTAATGTATAGGCATTGGTATTTTGGTTTTTAGGTTTATTTAGATCAGAACCATCCCAAAGGATTATCTCTCCTAAAGGTTGAAAGCCTAATTCTCTTGAGTTTGATATGAGGTCAATATTATTTATATCTGAATTAATTATCCAACTTGAAGTTTTGATTTCTTTTATTGAGATAGATTTTTTTATCAACCCTAAAGTTAATTGTTTATCGGTTAAAGAACACTTGCTATTTATCAACTTGGGCTTGGATATTTTTAAGCAAGTCTCTTTTTTGTTTAAAGGGAAAATATTCAAATAACCGATAATTTCGTTTCCATATATAGCAATTATGCATTTATTTTTATTTTTCTTAAGATTATTCAAGAAGATTTTTAAGTCATCAAAGGTATTGATAATTGCCATCTTAAAAAACCAATTATTCAATTCCTTATTTTTAATATCTATTAAAAGATTAATGTGCCGTATATGGAGTTCTTCAAAAGTTACTTCCATTCCTTTTTTAGATTGAAAAGAATAAGAGTTATCTTTTTTCATTTACTTTTTTTCTCTTATTAATACTATAGGGGTTTTTTCATCTCCATTGCCAGCTGGATTAGATAATAAGTTTCTTTTAAGTATTTTATTTACTTTTTTATTTGAACTTGCTAAGACTTTCACACCTCCAAGATCATTAACATCGACAACAGCAACATCTATATTTAGATAGTTCGAGACCTCCTTACAAAATAAATCCGCATTGAGAGGACCCATAACTATACTCTTGTCGTAAGGTGTAACTGTGCCGCTTATATCATCAATGAGGGATGATTCTGAACCAGTTAACCTATAAAACATACCTTTAATACCAGCTAATTTGAAGAGATATCCAACAAATAGTGCAAAGGTTATTCTTGTGACTCCGATTCTATTTATTAATAATTGCATGCCGCAAGCTGTTGCGAGACTGCTTGTAGGGTGAAAAAAATAACATAAAGCTTTAGAAAATAAGCTATATTCTAAATTTTGAGGGGAAATATATCTATTTTGCATAATCGCTAGCGGACTCTCACCGATAGTCAAAATATCATTTTTTTCTACAATTTCTTTGCAGTATTCAATCACAGTATCTACTGGGTTATCAAAACAACCAAGTAAATCAGTTTTAATGGCAAAAGCTTTATACTTATTATTTATTGGAATTTCAAAAACTTCTTTCGGCCTTTGTTTTTGACCATCTAAATTAATTAAGAAACAGTCCTTATTATTTGAAATACCAAAATGTCCATAATTCTCCCAATTTATTTTTAGCCATAGATATTTTATTTTTTTTCTAAAATTATAATTGCTAAATTTATATATGATTCTTACAAATAATTCTGAATTTGACTTGATAATTGTTGTTGGCCAGTAATTATTTAAATTCTTAATTTTATTATTTTCATATATATAAATATTTTCTTGATAATTAAAATTTTGGCAATATTCGTTAACTTTACTTTTAAAAAAATCTAATTCAAAATTTATATTAGAAACCATCGTCTCTTTGGTTTTACTTTTATTAGTTATTTTTAAATCAATAATTAATTCGTTTAAACCATCCTTTTTTTTGATTTTGTAATTTATAGGTACCAGATTTAACTTTGATTTTGGTGAGTTTTTAATATATAAATCTGAAATAATTAAAAAAATTAAAATAACTAAGAAGATATTTATTAATATCATTTTTTTTAATTAATTTTTGTTTTTATTTTTTTTTCAGAAATGATACTGTTATATTCATTAAAACTTTCTATAGAAAATGTCGTGTCTTCTATATCGATTCCCTTTAGTTCTCCTATAACTTTGTTTAATTCATCGATATTAATCATTCCATTTTTATCAAATTTAACTTCACCATCACTATTTAAAATAATGGTTTGTGGAATTAATCCGTTCCAATAATAATTAGGTTCATTTCTAAGATCAGACTTTCCTTTATCCTGTAATTCATCAGTAGTTAGAGCAATGATATCTATATTATTTCTCCATATCAAATCTAAACCGGATATTATCGGAGCCATAGCTTTACTATCTGAGCTATCGTCAAGATAAAAAAATAAAACTGCAACTCTTTTATTTTTTAATGATTCCTGAAGAGTTGTCTGGGGAGGAACTACAGCCCCATTGCCTGCGTATATTGGGAAAATGTTGCCATCGTAACTATCAGTATCTCTAGTGGCATTTGCTTTAAATGGGCTTATGAAAATTAATGCTATCAGGATCCATTGAATTATTTTCATTAAAGTTTAATAACTTACTTTGAACTTGATCTTCCTAATCCTTGAAGGATTCCTTTCCCTACTAAACCGATAGCTTTGCCAACGACCTTTGTGAGGAAAGTTACGAAAAGATTACCGATATATTTTACAGCAACTTCTAACTGCGGTGCTACGGCATCTCTTATCTCAACTAACAATGTAACTTGTTTTTGTAGCCATTCTAGATTCTCTAATTCTTTCTCCCTATTTTCATTTTTAAAATAACGGGTAAATTTTTTATCTATAATATCAATATATTCTCGTTTACTCTCATACAAGTAGATAGGCATATAAATATAGTCATGCCAACGATTATAGTTATTAATATTATTTCTAAATCTTTCAAAATTTCTTGTCGATTGTAATTCGGGATTTATAAGTACAGTTCTTAATTCAGGCCAAGAAGAACAAATATTAAAGATTTCAGAAGCTAATAAATTACAGTTCCTTATTGTCCAGTTTGAAATAATATTTTCAAGGATCAAAAACGATTCTGTTTCATAAAGAGGGAGTAATTTTCCATCATAGTCAAGAGCTTCATTTTTAATAATTGGCTCAATAAACATAATTGATTCATGTGATTCTCTATCTATCTCTTCGCAACTTGCCTCATTATAAATAAAATCATTTATTGAAATAGATTCGCCTCCTTTTTTTAATCGAAAATAACTGTCTGTGACATTTGAAATTGTATTAACTTTAAGTTCTTTTATAAGAGAATTTAAATCATCTTTAAAATCTTTCTCCTTATAGTTTTCCTTAATATTTTTGACTAAATTATCTAACTCATCTAACATTTTGCAAATTAGTCGCGAGATGAATTCTTTCTTTATTCCAGAGAGAATTATTGATGAATTATTAAATTCAACCTGTAAGTTAATTGAGCTATACCTTTCTTTTAGTCTATCTAAAATCAAACTCCATATTTCTGCGGTGTTTTTATCTTTAATGAAAACAGTGTTCTTATTTTCAAGATTAATTTTATTTTCAGTGTATACTGCCTCTGTATAAAGTTCTAGTGAATTACCCCATAAGAAAATTAGAAAGGATTTTGCAGTAATAAGTTCTCTTAATCTTCCTTTTAAAATGAATTTATAAAATTCTGGTGTTGAATCAGAGTTGATGTACTTGAATATATGATTTAATTCAGAATCGATTTGTTTAAGACCTGAAGTTAAAATTTTTTGACTAAAAGAGAGAGGCTTATTTTTGTTTAATTGAACTCGGGGATTATTTTCAATATCAAATACCCTTCCTCCATTTAAAATGGTATCAATAGATTCAAGAACTTTTTCTGCACTGGGATTTAAAAGAAAACCTTCAGCATTTAACGATGGAGGGGTATTTTCTTCATAAACAAGTTCGCCAGAGAGAATTATAAGAAACTTTGACTCATCATATCTTTCTCTTAATTTTAAAAACTCTAACCTTACAAGATCTTCTGATTGGAAATTAAGAAGATTCCATATAACTAAATCTGGAGTTTTATCACCTGTTCCATTATTAAAATTAATTTCTAAATTTTGGTTTAGTGATGTTAACTTAAGCGATAAAGATTCTGCTATTAAGCTTGGAGCAATAATCAATATCGATTTTTTTGAAATTAATTCCAAGACTAGATTTCTTATCTCTTATTCAAAATTAACTAACAATTACTGCAAACACCAGCCTTAAAAGAATTTTTATACTCTTTTAAGCGTAGTAATTTGTGTTTAAATTAAAGTCATTTAATCTCTCTGCTGACAATACATTATTCGCTTCGTTTATCGTGAATTTATTTTCATATAGAGCTTTACCTACTATTACTCCAAAGAGTCCAGAGTTTTCAAATTTAACTAACGATAATAAATCAGAAATTGAACCAACGCCTCCTGAAGCTATTACTGGAATATCTGTAATTTCAAGTATGCTTTTTATGAATTCTTCATTTGTCCCTTCTAAAGTACCATCTGTATTTATATCTGTAACAATAAAACTAGCAATTTTAAATGAAGAAAACTCCTTTACGAGATCTGTGGCAAAAATATTAGATTGCTCAAGCCAACCCCTTGTACTCACTTTTCCATCTTTTGCATCTATACCAACAATTATCCTTCCAGGAAATTTATTTGATAAGTCTTTAACTAGTTCTTTATTTTCTATTGCAGAGGTTCCCATGATAACTTTCTCAATACCATAAGAAAATAATTGTTCTATCCTTTCTTGAGACCTTATCCCCCCACCTATTTGAATAGGAATGTTAACTGTTTTTGCAATCTTTTTTATTGATTTATCGTTTGTTGGAGATCCAGTTTTTGCTGCATCCAAATCAACTATATGTATATATTTTGCTCCTTCGCTTTCCCAAAATTTAGCTTGTTCATGAGGCTCTTTTGTGAAGTCTTTTCTTTTATTAAAGTCGCCTTTAAAAAGCCTTACACACTTACCATTCATTAAATCAATTGCTGGTATTAGGTCCATAGAATCATCCTTTTCATTAATTACTTATTAGTAGTAGTATTCAATATGTAATTCTATTTAAGATTACTACTTCAGTTAAATATTTTTTGAATATGAAAATTCTTGTAATGGGTGGCACTAGATTTGTTGGTAAGTCTTTGGTTGGAAAGTTATTAAGTAAAAATTATGATATTGATATTTTTACAAGAGGTAATAAAAGTAATCCTGAAAAAACAAATTTAATTAAGGGTGATAGAAATAATTCAGAAGATATCTTCAAGCTAAGAAATGAAAAGTATGATGTTGTTTTTGATATTTCTGGACGAGAGTTAGAACAAACCAAACTTCTTATAGAGAATTTAGATAACTCTTTCCAGAGATATATATATGTAAGCTCTGCAGGTGTTTATAAAGATAATTGTGAACTACCCTTATCCGAAGTTGACCCAATTGATCCAGAAAGTAGGCATAAAGGAAAGTTTGAGACAGAAAATTGGTTAAAAAAACAAAAAATTTCTTTTACAAGTTTTAGACCTACTTATATTTATGGACCAGGAAATTATAATAAAATTGAAAATTGGTTTTTTGAAAGGTTATTTACTAAAAAATCTATACCAATTCCCGGTGACGGTTCTTTAATTACTCAGCTAGGCCATGTTTCGGATCTAACTGATGTAATGATTAGGTGCATAAATTTTGAAAATTCCAAAAATAATATTTACAATTGTTCAGGTGAAAAAGGAGTAACAATCAAGGGGTTAATTTATTTCTGTGCGAATGTTCTTGGATTAAACCAAAATGAGATTTCTTTAAGAGCATTTGATTATCAAAAATTAGATCCTAAGTCTCGAAAGGGATTTCCAATTAGATTAAATCATTATCAGACTGATATCTCTAAGATAAAACGTGATTTAGAGTGGACGCCAACTTTTGATTTACTTAATGGTCTGAAGGATAGTTTTGTAAATGATTTTAATAATAAAAAGAGTGAGGAGTTTGATGAAAATTCAGATAATATTCTTTTTAATTCTTAAATAGCCTAATAAAGTCACAAAAGTCAGGATGAATCCTAACCAATAAAAAATTAACGCCAAATTATTCAATAAGCTTGTTTTTAATGGTGTAAAGAAGCTAATTACTGAAATAAAAAAGAAAAATGTTTTATATTTTCCTAACATTGATGCTGGTAAGCCGTCTTTTGTAGAGTTCCTTAGGCTAGAGATAATTAATTCTCTAAATAAAATTAATGACAATGACCAGAAGGGTATAAAATTATTTTTACAAAGGAAGGTCAAAGGAATTAAATAGAATACTTTATCGCTTAATGGATCAAGGATAGCTCCTAATCTGGTTTTAAGATTAAATTTCCTTGCAATTAACCCGTCAAAATAATCAGTTAAACCTCCAATAATAATCAATATAAATACATAAAAGGGTCTGTTAATTTCTAAAAAAAGTATTAGTGGAAATACAAGGAAAAGACGAGATATCGATAATAAATTGGGAATATTCAATGCCAAATTTTTAAAAATTTTTTTTAAGAACAAATTTGTTTTTGTATATAAAAAATATATTACACTCTCAACAAACTTAAATTATTAGTAAAAATTTTAAAAAGTTTTTGATGCTAGATTTTAAAATTTAATTTAAATCTAAATCCTAAAGATTATAAACTCACCTTCTCTTTATGAATGATGATGTTTTATATTACAAAATTATTCCTTATATCTAATGCAGCCTCATAGCCTAAAGCTATCTCCAGAATCTGATTTGATTAATTCAATTAAAGAATATTCTTTATCGAATAATTTATACGGGTATGTTTCTGGAGTGGTTGGTAATCTTAGAACAGTTTGTATTCAATGCCCAGGTAATGAAGAGATAAATAAATTTGAAGGAAATCTAGAGATAGTTTCTTTAAACGGACATTTTAATAAAGGAGATGTTCATTTACATTTGAGTTTCGCAGATGAGGGATGTAATGTGTTTGGCGGGCATCTTGAGGAGGGATGTATTGTAAAAAAAGGTACTGATATATTATTACTTTCTTTTGAACAGAAAATTATTAATACCTCAAATCATAATTTAATCACTAATGAATCACGTGTAAAAGCATATATTTTAAAGGATTGTCCTTGGTCTAAAAGAGCAATTAGGCTGCTTAATTCTTTATCTATTCCTCATGAAATTACTCTAATAGACAATGATGAAAGCTTTCAAAAAATTATGGCTCAAAGTAGCCATAATACTTTCCCTCAAATATTTTTGGATAATAAATTTTTTGGGGGATATGATGAACTTTCAGAACAAGCAAAATTGGATAACTTAATTTCATTTAAGTAATCTAAATTTTTAACTATCACGATTAGTAAGCTTTTCAGCAACTAATTCTTCCTCTAACTGCTTTATCAATCTCGATACAAGACTTTGAAATTCTGGTTGACAGCCTTTAAATGCAGCTTTATGTCTTATTGGCTCATTTCTAGTTCTTAAATCAGTAAGCATTAATTGTAATGCGTCAATTTTGGGATTTATTTTCATAGTTTTAATTTATATATTTACATCTTTTAAATCATTTGCATAGCTTTTTTAAAAGATATCTTTTTATTATCATTCGAACTTGTAACTTCTATTAATTTATTTATGGATTCTTTGTTTTTTAAAGAATCTATACAACATTGCGCAACTAATCTTCTTGGGATTGACCCATTAATTTGAGTATCCTCTTTTGAATAGTTTATATTTTCTGATTTAATATCTTCATTTTCCTTTAATCCTCCAGGTCTAATAATAGTCCATTCAAAATTTGAGTTGCGTAGAAAGTTTTCACCTAATTTCTTCCAAATAAGAATTAATCCAAATAAGTTTAATGGGTGAAATAATTTACCAGTACAAAGGGAACTAACTAAAATAACTCTTTTAATACCAACTCTTTTGCAACTCTCTAATTGCCTGTATACACCTAATGCATCAACCTTTGCAGGACCAGTTAAATCTAATGATGCTCTCGCTCCAGTCGCAATTATCAAAGCATCAATATCTTTTAAAGCTTCATCAAGGCCTCCTTTTTTGTCTAATGAAACCCTAATTGTTTCTAAACGCTCTAGTCCCGCTGAGACTTTTGAATTCTTTCTGACGATTTGCCTTACTTTATATCCTTTCTTAACTGCTTCTTCGGAAATTCTATAACCTGTTTTCCCCGATGCACCAGTAATTGCTATTTTCATGATTAAAAAACTAATTTAAATATTATATAAATTTCTTAAGGCTTTTTACATATAAATTTCTTTTTTCTTTTGGGATAAAGAGTGCGACATAAATAACATTTTGTTCCATCACAACCTCTTGCTGTACAGTATTCTCTGCCATAAAAGATTATTTGCAAATGTAAGGTATTCCAATCATTAACAGGAAATATTTTTTTTAGGTCTTTTTCTGTTTGAACTACGCTATCGCCATTTGATAGGCCCCATCTTTGTGCCAATCTGTGTATGTGAGTATCGACTGGGAATGAGGGTATTTTAAACACTTGAGACATTACAACTGATGCTGTTTTATGACCTACCCCTGGAAGAGATTCAAGCTTCTCAAAAGAATCTGGGACCGAACCATTGTGCTTCTCAATCAATAATTTAGATAAGTTATAGATGTTCTTTGATTTTTGATTAGATAGACCTAAAAATTTTATGTATTCGTAAATGCCATTAATACCTAGCTGCATCATCTTTTCTGGATTATCTGCAACTTTAAATAAGCTTTTTGTTAATTCATTAACTTTCTTATCTGTTGATTGAGCACTTAAAACAACGGCGACTAGAAGAGTATATGCATTTGTATGGTCAAGGGGTATTGGAGGCGATGGATATAGTTTTTTGAGTTCCTTGCGTATTATTTCTGCTCTTTCAGACTTTCTCATTAAATTTGAAAATTAAATGGTGTATAAAATTATACATGGAATATTTTAGGTGAATATTTTCTGCTAACTTAATATATTTGAATAAGAAGAACTTAGTGAAAAATGATGCGTTAATAATTGATGATTTGCATCATAAATATGATAAGCGAGAATCTTCAAATTGGATATTAAACGAAATTAACCTGAAAATTGAAAATGGCGAATTGTTAGGGTTGCTTGGTCCTTCTGGTTGTGGAAAAACCACTCTTTTAAGATTAATCGCGGGGTTCGAATATCCCTCTAAAGGGAGGATTTCTCTAAATGATAAGGAAATTTCAAGTAGGAAAAAAATTCTTAGTCCTGAGAAAAGAAATATTGGAATGGTTTTTCAAGACTATGCACTTTTCCCTCACTTGACTGTTTTAGAAAATGTAATTTTTGGTTTGAAAAACAAAAAAGACAGATCTAGAGTTGATTATTTATTGAATGTTGTTGGTCTTGATAGTTTTGTTGAAAGGTACCCACATGAACTTTCTGGAGGCCAAAAGCAAAGACTCGCAATTGCGAGAGCTCTTGCTCCAGGTACAAATTTTATTTTATTAGATGAACCTTTTTGTAGTCTTGATATGCATGTCAAACTAAAATTGAGAAGCGAACTCCCTAATATCCTAAAAGGTTGTAATGCAAGCGGATTGATGGTTACTCATGATCCTGAAGAAGCGATGTCAATTTGCGATAAGGTCGCCGTTATGAAAAATGGGAAAATACATCAAATTGATACGCCAATTAACCTTCTAAATAATCCCAAGACCATATTTGTTAGTAGTTTTATTTTGGGTAATAATATTATTAATCTCAAAAAAAATGGTAATTCATATATTTCTTGTTTAGGTGAAATAAATTGTTCAGAGTATTTAAAAAATACAGTTATCAAAAGTATGTCAATTTCCCCTAAATTTATTTCAATTAAAAGATCAGAATCTGGTGATGCGATTGTTATATCTAAAGAATTTCTTGGAGAATTTCTTATATATAAAGTATCTATTAATGGAAACATATTAAGGGTTAGAACTGATATTAATAATCTCCTTAATAATGGCGATAAATGTTCTCTTTCTATTAATACAAATTGTTTTTATTTTTTATATCCTGGTGCATATAAGGAATATATATAGACTTTTTTATAGGCAATTACACTTGCCCCCCTTCCAATTAGAGCATTTTTTCTTTTTACATTTCTTTTTTTTACTGTTATATATTTTATTAGTTAATAGCAGTTCAGAAAATCTGTACTCTAAATTCATTTATAGTATTGCGACTGATTTTCATTATCATATTATTAATTTAATTTAAAGGATTAATTTATTACTAATTTATACAAAATGTTGTATTATTTATATAGTTTCTTTTTGTAAAATGATTGAAAATAATTTAAAAACTAAGAAATTAATTAATTTTGGTCCATCTGGAAGAGCTGTTGCTCAACCGATAGACAAAAGTTTATTGGATAATATTTTTGAACATCTAACCATGGAAAGATATGCTAATGTTCAATATTTTTCTATGTATCTCTGGTTTCAAGAACGTGATTTAAATGGATTTGCATCGCATTTTCTAAGTGAATCACAAGGTGAAATGGAACATGCACAGAAGTTTGCAGATTATTTAATCGCAAGAGGACAAAGCGTAAAATTAGATGAAATTCCTGCTCCCGTTCAAACGTGGGATTCGATAGAGGATCTTATTTCTTATTCTTTCAACATGGAGGCTGATTTGACTTCATCTCTGCAACAACTTTATTCTATTTCAGAAAGAATTTCCGATACAAGAACTAATGTATTTTTAGATCCAATCATAGATGCTCAAACAAAATCAGAAGATGAATTTGCAAACATACTTGGCAAAGTAAAGTTCGCTTCTAATCAACCTTCTGCAATCTTGTTGATAGATAGTGATTTAAAGAAAAAATAAATTACTTTCAAATTTATTTTCATTCAATATCCTTTTGCTTATTTCAACAAGTAACTTACAAAAGTTTATCTTCTCATTATTTTTTTTATTTAATAGCTCAGCTATTTTATAAATTTCATTGACTCTTTCAAAAATATTTTTGTTTTCCAAAAATAAACGTTCTTTCAATGCTTTGTTATTTGTTGTTTTGAAAGATTGTTTTATATTTTTGAGTCTATTTGATAAGATATCAACTTCTATTAACAAGCTGTTTGTAACTGATTGTGATTCCTTCATGTTTTTATAGAGGCGATGTTTCAATAAAAGAAGGGGCAACACTGACTGTTTGTGTTCCAATAGGAGCTATTAATAACTCAGATGATCTTAATCTAGAAATTAATCTTGTTGACGTTACACGAGTAGAGCCGATTAATTCACCAATTCTTTCGTGAGTTAACCTAAAAGGTAACTCACACCATTGCCCACATCTCCTACCTAAACGATTTACTAGTATTGAAAACAACGCTTGTAATCGCTGTTCTGCATTTCCTAAGTGTCTAATTCTAAGGAGTTGCAAAGTCCATTCATTTACTGCATCGAAACCAATATTCTCATCAATATTCACATTGCTGTGAAATGATAAATCTGTTAGTGCCTCAACACAGACACCTTCGCTACATAAAAGGTCCGTTCTTAATTGATCTCCTGATTGTAGAAATGCTAGCGTCATCCCTTCAGTTTCTTCACAAGGGCAATAAACTCTAGCAATTCCACTTTCAACTTCTAGGCATGTCCCTTTTGGTCTTGATGAGGGATCTATTAATACTGATTGTCCAGTTATTATTCTTACTGATTTTGAGGGAGATTCTCCATAACTATGGAAATTCATTAATTTAAATTTGATAATGAGAATTATTATCAATTATGCACTATAAAATTACTTATTGCAATAGATTCTCATTATCATCGCCTTTCTGAAGTTTTTCTTTACAAAGTATTTATGAATATAATTAATGTAGAATTTCTAGATAATTTATTTTAAATGAGCGTAAAAAGAGTTTGCTTTAATTGTGGGAGTTCTTCATTCGTCTCAGACCGATCTTTAGGAGGTAAGATTGTCTGCTCTAAATGTGGATCTTCTTCATTTAAAAATAAATCCTCTTCATTTTTAAATAGCAAAAAATTAGTATTACTTGCTATTACGATAGCTATTTTTATAATTGTTATTTAGATAATCTGTTTATATTCCAAAGTCCATTATTATTAGTTACCTCTACTTGAATACCAAATAACTTATTAAAATTTTCACTATTCATAACCTTATTTTGATCTCCATCTGCGATTATTTTGCCATCTTTTAGCATTATGACCCGGTCATAAATTTTTGTAATAGTTGAAATGTCATGAGTGACGCATAAAATTTTCGTATTTAATTTTGATAATTCATTAACCTTATCAATTACAAAAAACTTTGATTTATAATCTAAATTTGCAATTGGTTCATCTAGAATTAAAATTTCCGGTTTTTTGATTAATGCCCTTGCAATGAGGGAAATTTGTTTTTCTCCATCTGATAAAAAGGAAAAATTCTTTTTAGATAAATTAGAAATATTCATTTTCTTCATGATTTTTTCCACCTTATAAGAATCTCTTTCAGATTTTTCTTGTACGTAACAATATCTTCCATATAGTCCACTTAAAATTAAATCAAATACTTGTAAATTTGGATTTATTCTATTTTTTATATCATTATTTACGGTACTTATTTTATTTCTTAGTTCCCATAAATTTACAAGTTCTTTGTCAAATATCTTTAGTTTCGATTCATTAGCTACTACTGGGTATAAGTTTCTATTAATTATTTCAATTAGAGATGATTTACCTGAACCATTTGGTCCAATTAATATTACATTTTCTGAATAAGATATCTTTAAATTTAAATCCTTAATTACTCTGAAGCCATTTTTAAAACAATTTATATTTTTTGCGTCAAACCAAAATTTATTAACCACTAAAACTTATTACTCCAAAATATAATCAATTGAATCGAGCTTAAAATAAATATAAAGAGATAAAGCCAATTTAACCATGAAGGTCTATCTACTTTCTTCATGAATTATATTATTAACATAAAAAATATAAGAGGAGCAGCAAATCTTACAAATGTTTTTCTAATAATATCTATATTATTTGCGATTTCTAAATTCTTTATCTCAGGAGGATATTTCAATATAACTTTGTCATATACATCAATATTTTGGGTTTTGTTAATATTTTTCCATGGTTCATCTTTATCTTCAGACTTCTTGTACCATTTCCAAAAATAATTTATTATCCGATCTTCTCCCAATAATTTTATTTCATCCTTACTTATAAATCCCATATCGTGATTATATGTTTGTGTTTTTAAAATCATATAATCCTCATCAAATATCTTATAAAAAATCTTTCTTTGAGTCTCTTTAAATAATAAGAGATTATTAAGCAGTTTATTTTGTAGAAATTTTCTGTAGTGTCTCACTATCACTCTTGCTTTGTTTTTTCCTAGAGGGATATGATCTAATACTTGTAAATATCTTGATGAGGAAGGATCGCCTTTGTAAATTAATATTCTTCCTGGAGGTATGTATTTTATCCGAATAAATTCTTTTGTAGGGTCATTCTTGTAATAATAAATACTTTCAATGTATGAGGGATTAATATTAATTTTCTGGTTAAAACTAACTAATACGTTTTTATTCACATCTTTATCTGGGATTGTATCGCCATGAACCCAAAAGATATGAAGGATATCTAGGTGATTTTCAATAATCCTTGACCAATCACATTTGAAGTCGACTAATACCTCCTCAAAGACATAATCCTTATATGAAAAACCATTTTCATATAATTCGTAGTTACTTATAGGTGTATCTTCACTTATATTATTTAAATCAGTCTCAGATTTTTTAGAAAAATGTACAAATATATATCCATTTTTTTCTGAAGTTTTGTATTGAGATAAATGAATCCTTTTGGCGTAGTTATCGTAGTTATTATCAACTATATGGCGACATGTTATTCTGTCGAGATTTTGGCAACTTCCTTCAGATGAAAACTTAGCTCCATGATATGGGCAGGTTATTACTCCATCTGATAATGTCCCTCCAAAAAAGGAGGCCCCTCTATGTGGACAAATATTTTTAATGCACCTAACGTTTTTATTTTCATCTCTAAAAAGAACAAGAGGCTCATCATAGAGTGAAAAATAATATAGTTTATTTTTTATTAATTCTTTAGAGGGACAAATTGCATACCAACCAAATAAACCTATATTTAAATCTTTTTGAGTTTCTCTAATATCAAACGAGTCAATTTTTACTACCGTTCCTTTTTTAAATGGCTTAAGAACGGTATTAAAGTCTTTTGATTTAAAAAAATTAATTTGTCTGTTTTCCATAAATTAATTTCTTTTTTTAAATGACTGTTTATCTTTCGGAACTATAACCCAAGTAAATAATCAATTTCTTATAAAAAGAAAATTCTCTATTATTTGTAGCAATAATTATGTATTTATCGAATAATATTGAGTCTCTATCGTATCTATGTATCTTTATTTCATGTTTTTTGTATCTTTTGTAATTCCTTCAAATTTTTTATGTAATCAATAGCATCATCAATATTTTTGTGGAAATTACATTGACCCAAGTAGCAACCTATAAATCTTAAAAATTTTCTCTTGCCACCACTAATTTCATATCTATGTATTGTTCCGCCATCTATTGGAGCATAAATAAGTTCTGGTAGTGCCATATTAATTTTGTATTTAATACTTAATTAAACAATAATTCATGTTTAAATACATTTCCATAGCTCAATCCATATATTTAATAATTAATTTACTTATTTTTATATAATTATTTATTGAATACCTATTTATTATTTGTTATCTATTAATTATTGATATGGATTTTTTATTATGCCAAAAGCATTTAGGCGTTTTATAAAAAAATTACCAAAAACAATTCAAACTATAAAACACTCATTTAGAGAGTTTTTATCATCCAAAATATGAGATAGCTGTTCTGGTTATTAAATTTTTAATTTATATAATTTTTAATAAAACATAGTCGGCAGAGTTAAATTTTAAACTATATTAAATTTGCAATTTTTGAAATATTATGATCAAAAGGGTTTTTGCGATATTAACTATAACTTTACTTTTTCTTTTTAGTAGTCCAGTTTACTCATTAGATACTTCTTCAAAAACTCTTGAAAAGTATACTAAAAAGATTTCTAGCAAGTTCACTAGAACTTACTGCAACACAAGCAACTTCGGTATTTCTTATGAAGGAGCTTTGGCATTTGCTATTGGAGAAACTAATAAGGAATTTAAAAATAATAAACTCAATAAGTTGATAGATTATTCTCTACTAAAAAATTCAATAGTTAATGATTTAGAAAATAATTGCCAGGTTTATGATTTCGATATTAGTAATTTAGAAAATTTGAAGTTTAACTAGAAAATAATTTCTAGGTTTTTGATTTCGATATTAGTAATATAGAAAATTCGAAGTTTAACTTGAAAATGTATATTGTATGAGCCTTATTTTTTACCTATCCAATCATTTGGTTTCTCCATCATCCATTCGAAAACTCCCTTGGCATCAAGATTTTTAGAAGCATAAACAAATAAAATTGGAAATAATAAAATTACTGCGCCAATAACTGCTAACTCTATTTTACCGATACCCATCTCATTAACTGTTAAAGCAAAATAATTAATCATTATGTTTATTGAATTAAAATTTATTTCTACATAATTTATGAAAAAATTTGTATCCATTCACTTTTTTATAAAATATCTTAATTATTTATAGCGAAGGATATTTGTATAAAGTACCTATTTTATTGATGCAGAAATTTTAATAGTTTAAATAATAGGTTTCTGATTGATGGTTATGAATCATGAAATAATTATTTTTACACCTATTTTTGCATTATTAATTGGATTTATACTATTGAGTATATTAAAAAAAAGAAAGAGATCAGCTAAAAGTATTTATAAATTAATAGATGATTTGGAAAAAAAATACATATATTGATTTCTTTAATAAGAAAAAGATTAATCAAATTCTATTCCAACTTCTTCTTTTAAATTTCTTTCCAAATCTGGAAGATGAGGTTCAACCCAATGATCTTTGTTATCAATTCCTGCTGCATTAACATAGTTCATAATATGTTGATCAACTTGCTTGTAAAGATCATGCAAATTTAAATCCATACGAATATCATGTGCAATTTCAGATACTTGTTTTTCTGTTAGACAATGATCTGGATGAAGTAAATCACAACATGGGATTCTCTTCTCGATCAATTCATTTAGATTGATTTTTATTTCGTAATCTTGATGGACAGTCATTGAATTAATAGCTTTATTACTTTAATTCTAATTATGTTTAAGTTTTTGTATATCTTTAGTCAAGAAACAAAGTTCTTTAATGCATATACGGCAATTTTAAATAAATAGATCTTCCAAATCTTTATACAAATCATCATTCTCTTTTTGGCTTTCTATAAGTTCATGGTGATCTAGTGAAAGTTCTTTTTTTGAAGTATAGAAAAGATATCCGAGGGCTCCTATGAGTAATGTTGTTGGTAAAATCATTAGCATTAAATTGACTTATAATGAATATAGTGCAACACTTATTACAGTCAAGTGCTGAACTTTAATTAATTTTTAAATGCCTACCAAGAAAAAAAGAGTTGGTTTTATTCCTAGAGAAGATGTTATGAGAATAATTGAAAAGTTGAGCATAGAGAACAATTTAAGTAATTCAAAAATAATAAGTATTTTGGTAGAAGAAGCACTTTCTACAAGAGGTATATTTAATAAAAAAAATGGTAAAGTAACTCAATCATATCAATCAAATAGCGATAATTCAAAAAACATATTTGACAATTCTGGTGACTTTACAGATAATGCAAAACTATCAATTGATACTAACTTAGGAAATTATTTTATTCCTAGTAAATCAAACCATTTAAATGAAGAGAATCAGGAGGCTTTTGACTTGCAAACTTATAAAAAGTTTTTATCATTCCTAAAATTTGAGGAAATGATGGATAAATATGAGACTTAACAAGGTGTTGCTTAGTGCTGCACTGTGCGTTAAATTTAATTTGTCTATAAAGGAGATTCGCATATCAAGATTATTTTTCATAATTTTAAAGACTTAAATTCAATCAATCTATAAAATATTTATTCCAATGAATTCATCTCTCCCAGGTTTATCTGTAAATCTCCTCCCTCCAGACAAGTTATATTGTAATTTTAGTTATTGGAGTTCATTGTTCTCTCAGGATATGCAAATTTTATGGGATAGAGCGCATGGAGTACCTTTAGAAAAACTGCCAAAAGGGGTTTCTGATATGATTTTCCCTTATTTATTGCTAGCACTCTCAGACTATAAGACTTCGCAAATAAATAAAATGAATGGAATAGGATTAGACAATCTATTAAGCCTTTGGTTTGATAAGTACTTACTAAATAAAAATGGTTACTTCGAGCTAATTAAAAAATAATATTTAAAAATAGTTATTAATATCAAAATTGATTGCTATAAGAATTTATTGCGTTTAAAAAATTTTTTAGTGATTCTTTCTTAATTGGCACATCAATAGTCTTGCTATAAATATGATAAAAGGTTTGATGATGCATTCTTTAAATTTCTTTTTAGCAAATATGTATATTATCGTTTTGATAATGCAAATAAGGAGTGATATTAAATTAAGAAAAGCGAGATAAATGAAATTTAATTCAAAAACCTTAAGCTTGATATTAAACCTGTTATTTTGCTTGTTTATATTTATTATTTAATTTTTTTGTCTTTTTATTAATTTACAAAAATTTTAAAAATTAATATTCAAATTTGGTTGACTTTTATTGTTAATGCGATGATAATGGCAAAAATAAATTTTTATTGTGAATCCTCTTTTAGATACTTTTGATGATTTTGTTGATGATCTACTTTCATCCAATGTTAATTTGTTAAAAGGGGAACTTGATTTTCTTCTTATGCAACATTTATTTAATTCTATAGATTTGAAAATTATAAATAATAATGAAACTATAGATGACGAATCATTAGCTGCTTAATTTTTATGAAATTTTTTTATGAAAAGTTTTGGTTTCCAGTTTTTGGTTATATTTTATCTAAATTTGTTTTTTTAATAGAAGGTAAGAAGCAGGACTCTAAAAAAAAATAGGTTAATTACTTTTTTTCTTCATTAAGTATTTTTTAATACATAATCTATGTGAATATATTTTGATAACAACAAAAGTAGTGCTTTAATTTTACGAACATATACATGGTTGAGATATAACTTAATTGCTTTTAGCAAATTAAAATGAACAAAAATAATATGTTGAAGCCCTATACAGTTCATTACCGTGATTTTCAAAATATAAGATTAGAAAATTGTTTTTACGCTTCTGACGCTTACGAGGCTCGAACACTAGCAATGGAATTTAATAAATATATAAATGAACATCCAAACAGTATTGACCTAATAAGATGCGAAAAATGAATAAAAGTTTTTAGTAATCTAGAAAAATTTACCTAAACACTTAAGAACTTATCTATGACTGCTTGACTCAACTCACTAGTATTTCCGCTTGCAACAATACCTCCTCGTTGCATCGCATAATATCTATTGGCTTGTCTTACAAAATGCAAGTGTTGTTCTACTAATAAAACACCAATTCCTGTATCTTTAATTATCTGATTGATTGCATTTTCTATATCTAAAACTATATTTGGCTGAATACCTTCCGTAGGTTCGTCAAGTAATAGAAGTTGAGGTTTGCCTAGTAATGCTCTTGCAATAGCTAATTGCTGTTGTTGTCCTCCACTAAGATCTCCTCCTTTCCTTTGAAGAAAATCTTTTAGGATTGGGAAGAGATTGTAAATAAATGGATCTATTTTCTTGTTCTTAGATAATCCACCAGGTAGAGACTCCATTCCTAACATTAGATTCTCTTCAACTGATAGATATGGAATAATTTCTCTCCCCTGAGGGACGTAAGCCATTCCTTTCCTTGCCCTCTGATGAGGTGCTTTTCTATTAATATTTTCACCAACCAAATAAATATCGCCCTTTTTTTGTTTTAACAAACCAATAAGTGATTTTAATAAAGTTGTTTTGCCAACTCCATTTCTTCCAATCAAACAAACCATTTCTCCTGATTTAACGTTTAAATCTACATCTCTAAGAATATGACTCTCGCCATAATAAGTATTTAATGATTTTATTTCGAGTAAATTTTCCATAACTAGTCCTCAGGTCTTCCTAAATAAACGTCAATAACTTTTTTGTCTTTTTGTATGGTTTCCATTGTTCCCTCACATAATACTGTGCCCTGATTTAATACTGAAACATTACTATCAAGTCTTCTTATAAATTCCATATCGTGATCTATTACCACTACTGTATTTTCGCCTGATAATGATTTTAATAAATCAGCTGTAAGATCAGTTTCTTCATCAGTTAAACCAGCAACAGGTTCATCTACTAACATTAAATCTGGCTTCTGTCCTACTAACATGGCTATCTCGAGCCATTGTTTTTGGCCATGAGATAAAGATCCAGCTTTAGAATCAACTTTTTGAGCTAAATTAACAATCTTCATAAGATGATCAATTTCATTAAGCTGCTCATCCTTAATACTTTTGTTTATAAGGTTTAAGGGACTTTTAGGAGTTGTCACAGATATTTCAAGATTTTCTTTAACTGTAAGATTTTCAAAGATTCTTGGACTTTGGAACTTTCTTCCAACTCCAAGTCTGGCTATCTTATGCTCCTTTCTACCCACTAAGGATTTCCCTTTAAAAATTACTTCACCTTTTGTTGGCTTAACCTTTCCAGTTATTACATCAAGAAATGTTGTTTTACCTGCGCCATTGGGTCCTATTACAGCTCTTAATTCTCCTTTTTTTAAATTTAAATTAAGATTGTTGAGAGCTAAAAAACCCTCGAAACTAACAGTAATATTTATTAAATTTAGAAGATCTTTATTATTCATTATTCCCCTCCTTGTTGTTAACTTCTAAGCTTGGATAGGTTTCAATTTTCCTTTTCAAACCAAATCTTTGAAGAAGATTCCTAGGACCATCGCCTTGAATCCAACCTAAAACTCCTTCTGGCAGAGCTGTTACAACTAAGATAAATAACCCTCCTTGAATAAACATCCAGCTAGCAGGTAAAGCTTCACTTACTAGACTTTTTGCATAGTTGATGAAAACTGCTCCTAGTATCGCTCCCAATAATGTTCCTCTTCCTCCAACAGCAACCCATATAACCATTTCTATAGAAAAAGGAACCGTCATAAATTGAGGAGATACAATTCCAGACTGAACGGTATATAAAGCTCCCGAAATTCCGGCCAGACCTCCAGCAATAGAAAATATTATCGTCTTGAAAATAACTGGGTTGTATCCTGTAAACCTAACTCTTGGTTCATCATCTCGTATTCCTATGAGGATATTTCCAAATCTTCCTTTAACTACCCACTTTGCAAAAAACCATGCTGCTATAACTAGTATGGCTGTTATCCAAAAAAATATTCTTTGCATGGACTCAGAGCCTACCATCTGACCAAATAGTTGTGTTACATCTGTTTTTAATCCATTTGTTCCATTTATAAGCTTTTGTTGTCCATTAAAGAAGTTAAAGAATACAAGAAGAGAGGCTTGTGTAAGTATAGAAAAATAAACTCCTTTGATTCTATTCCTGAAAACAAGAAATCCAATTAAACCTGCAACCAATGCTGGAATTATCCAGATAGCGAAGAAGGTAAAAACAGGCGATCTAAACGGTTCCCAGAAAAAAGGTAATTTTTCAACACCATATAAAGCAAAAAATTCAGGAATATTATTTGGGAATTCAGAGGAGCTGGTTATTTGCAAATACATTGCTGCACAATATCCACCTAGTGCAAAAAATATACCTTGTCCAAGACTTAGTAAACCAGTATATCCCCAGATAAGATCAACACCAAGTGCAACTATGGACAAGGATAAGTATCTACCTAGAAGGTTTAGTCTAAATACAGGGAGTAGAGTTGGTGCTGCAATAATTAAGGCTATTAATATTATCCAAAATGATAATACTATTTTTTTATCAAATTTAATTTTACTTAAGGACATTAGTTCTCAACCATCCTTCCTTTTTGGGGAAATAAACCTGTGGGTTTAAATTGTAAGAATATAACAATTAGCGCAAATATCATTACTCTTGCCATACTTGTGGTTGCAAAAAAGTTAATTGTGTTTGATAAAGGTAAAGGCATATTTGGCCATATTGATAAAAGCCTTCCAGCTCCAATTAAATCAGTCATTATTCCTATTCCAAATGAAGCAAGAACTGTTCCTAATAAATTTCCTACTCCTCCAAGCACTACAACCATAAAACAACCAACTATATAGTTTCCGCCAACATTTGGTCCTACAGAACCTAAAAGAGATACTGCTACTCCAGCAACTCCTGCTAAGCCAGATCCAATTCCAAAAGTAATTATATCCACTTTTTCAGTGGATATACCAAGACAATCACTCATTTGTCGGTTTTGAGTAACTGCTCTTATACGCATCCCCCAAGCACTTTGATTAAGAAATAATGTTATTGCTATTACAGAGATTAGAGTAATGACAATTATCATTAATCTTGTTTTAGGAAATGCAGTGCCAATAATTTCAACTTGACCCCTCATCCATGAGGGTGCTGTTACATCAACATTTCGAGCGCTAGCTCTACTAATTTTGCTGACTGATGATGAGATTAAACTACCTGTAAGAACTCCAGTTAAAGCAGCAAATATCCAAGAACTAAATTTAAAATATTTGAAATTTATGGATTCTTTTATTTTTGAAGGGAATGTTGTTGGCAAAAATAAACCAATTAAAAGACTTATTACAAGACCGGTCCCATATGCTAAAGGTACACTTCGGACAAATTGTTGAAGAATTAAGCTTACTCCCCAAGTTGCAAGAAGTGTTTCTAGTGGACTCCCATAGAGCTTTCTAATTATAGTTTTTTCCAGGAGAATGCCAACTACTCCACTAACAATAAAAGCAAGGAAAATAGAAACTATTATGTACGAATTGTAGAAAGGTTTTAATATAGGTAATTTGAAAATTAATTGTGTTACATATGTTGTGTAAGCCCCAAGCATCATAAGTTCTCCATGGGCAAGATTTATTACACCCATTAGACCAAAAACAATTGCTAGACCTAATGCAGCAACAAGTAGTACAGATCCAATTGCAACACCATTAAATAGACTATCGAGAAGTAACTCCAATTTAGAAAAAAAATATTTGATTATATAAAATAAAAGGAGGCGTTAACCTCCTTTTATTTTGAAGTATAGGTTTTAAGTAGATTAAAGCTTATACTTTTCTCCTTTTGAAGGATCTGTCCAATCGCATGCAAATCCTTTGGAACTTGGATGCTTTTGGTTCCATGCTTGGGGAAGAACAACTCCTGTCTCTTCAAGAATTGTAAATCCACCCTCTGCATTGATCTCTCCAATTCTTACTGTTTGAGATAAGTGGTGATTAGGCATAACTTCAACAGGTCCTTGTGGAGCATCAAACTTTTGTCCAACAAGAGCTTCCCTTACTGCGTTGTCGTCAAATGTTCCAGCATCTTCTACTGCCTGCTTCCATAAGTAAACCATGTTATAAGCAGATTCTTGAGGATCAGCTACAACTCGATCTGCGCCCCATCTTTTCTTGAAACTTGCAGCAAATTTCTTAGATGCAGGAGTATCAATTGACATCATGTAGTTCCAAGCACCGTAGTGACCTTCAAGGAACTCAGGACCAATTGTACTAATCTCTTCTTCAGCAATTGAATAGTTCATTACATAGTACCCACTTGAAGGTGTGATACCTGCGTCTTGAATCTGTTTGAAGAATGCAACGTTTTGGTCACCATTAAGTGTATTAATGATTATTCCACCTTCAGGAAGAGCCTTTTTGATTTTTGAGATAATTGGAGCAACTTCAGTATTTCCTAATGGAAGGTAATCTTCTCCAACAACTTTACCTCCTAACTGTTTTACCTGAGCTTTTGTGATTGTGTTGGAAGTTCTTGGGAAAACATAATCAGAACCTACAAGGAAGAAATCGCCACCAGCTGCGGGAGAACGCTTATACATGAAATCTGTAGCGGGTTCTGACTGTTGGTTTGGTGTTGCTCCTGTATAGAAAATGTTATTAGAACATTCTTGTGCTTCATATTGAATTGGGTAGTAAAGGAAAGCATCCTTAGATTCGTAGACTGGTAACATTGCCTTTCTACTAGCAGATGTCCAACCACCAAATACGACAGGTACTCCGTCTTGATCTATAAGTTTCTTAGATTTTTCAGCAAAAGTAGGCCAGTCAGATGCACCATCTTCAACTATGTATTCTATTTTGTAGCTTTTACCGCCAACATTTACACCACCAGAAGCATTTATCTCTTCAATAGCCATTTTTTCAGTATCAACAAGGGTTGATTCAGAAATTGCCATTGTTCCAGATAAAGAATGCAAAATACCAACGGTTACTGTGTCGTCGAAACTTCCGGAGGTTCCACCTCCACCACATGAAGTAGCTGTGACAGCAAGTGAGGCAGTAGCTAAACCTGCCAAAATACGCCTTGAAATTCTCATGAATTAGGATAAATTAGGTAATTGACCCTCATTAAGGGGATAATGTAAAAGTTATTAACGAGTGAGGATTAGTTTTGTATCAGTCGTAACTTTTTGTTGAATCCAATATATTAGTAATGAACCTTTTTTTAGTTTCTATTGGTGGGTATATGCGACTTTAAAAATTGAGTTATTTCTTCAACTCCAGTGCCGTTACTTAGGTTGGTAAAAAACCAAGGTTTCCCTTTTCTCATAAATTCAGTATCAATTTTCATGATATTTAAATCAGCACCAACCATATCTGCTAAATCAATTTTGTTTATTAATAATAAATCTGACCTTGTTATCCCTGGTCCCCCTTTTCTAGGAATTTTGTCTCCGGCAGATACATCAATAACATAAATTGATAAATCTACAAGTTCCGGGCTAAAACTGGATGCTAAATTATCACCTCCACTCTCTACAAAAACAAAATCTAGAGGATTATATTTATTTTCTAAATCTAAAACTGCATTTTTATTTAAGGAACAATCTTCTCTTATAGCTGTATGAGGACAACCTCCAGTTTCTACACCAATAATCCTTCCTTCCTCTAAAACTTTTTTATTTATTAGAAATTTAGCATCTTCTTTGGTATAAATATCATTGGTGACGACTGCTATCTCATAATTGTTTTTTAGTCTTAAACATAGAGTCTCTACCAATGCAGTTTTTCCTGATCCGACAGGCCCAGCAACTCCAACTCTCAATTTGCTGCTCATAAATTAATTTCTAAATAGTTTTGTATAAAGGTCATTATGATTTTGTTGTGCCATAGCTAAACCTACATTGCCAAAATAGATGTCATCAATTTCTTTGTCCATAATTTCTTTAGAAACTTTTGAAATTATTGCTAATAAATCTCTCTGAATTAATTGTGCTTTTGTTGAACCAATAGGAATAATTCTCAATGCTGCACTAAGTTGGTTTGCACTCCACGCGTAGAAAAAATTCTCAACCATTTCCAACTTCGTAATTTCAAAACAATAACAAGTCCAACTCCACGCTAAAGGCCAGGAGTTTTTTTCATTTTTTTTATATAGATATTCAAATCCAAATTCTTTGTTTAGATCAAAGAGAGATTTTGCCATTTGAATTTGTTGTTCTCTCATTTCGACAGAGTCTTTTGATGAGAGGATCCATTTATCCAAACTCAATAGCTTTTGCAAATTACTTTTTAAGTTTTTGCCGTCGTTTAACTCGTTAAAAATATCAAAAAAATCTAATAAAAGTCTTGCATCTAGTCTGATCTGGCCAATTTCAAGTTCACTTATGATTAATTCTTTCACCGAATTTGAATCTTTTAAATCTTTAGTATTTAGGTAACTCTCTAATCCCTCTGAATAACAAAATCCTCCAACTGGTAAGTTAGGACTAATTAATAAATATTTCAATAAGTGACTTTTACTCATGACTATGGGCACCTCTTTCAGGAAAAAATTTTTTCTGGGTATTTACGATATCAACATTAAAATTTTTAAGCATATTTTCAATTACGTAATCACTTTTTGTTAGAAGAATGTCTTCTTCAATTTCTACTTCTACATGCCTATTTCCTAGATGAAAAGCAGTTTTAATGAGTTCAATTTTAGAATTTGAACTTATTTCTAGTAAATTTTCTATTTTGGCAATTATCTCTACATAAAAATTGGATTCATTAGTTGAAAGAATATCTCCATCATTTAATTTGCCCTCTCTAGGTAATTGTAGAATTATTTCTTGATCACAATCGGTTAATCTCTTACCTCGCAAAATTCTTCTTTCATCTGAACTTAGAGTAAGTTTTAAAAATGACCCTATTCGAGGTTTTTCTTTAATCCAATCAGTTACAACTATTTGTTTATTCATTCTCATAATCAAAATTTTTGGTTACTTTAATTTAGTAATTAAAGAAAACAATTTATGATTAAAACTTCTTGGGAAGGTAATTGTTTCTTAAATTTTTTCAATAATAAAGCAAGTTTAGGAAATGTTGATAGAACAATCTTTAAATCTAAATCAACTTCTCCTTACAAGTTATTAAAGTCTACTCATGATGGGGAGGGCAGATGTATTTTACCTGTTCTTCATACTGCAGGGGGATTGGTTGGAGGCGATTTACTTGAATTTGAAGTAAATCTTGAAAAAAACTCTAAGGTATTATTGACTACTTCTTCAGCTCAGAAAGTATATGGATCAGTTGGGATATCAAAAATTAATCCAAAAGGAACTTTTTCAAAGCAAAAAAATCTTATAAAGATACTTGACAATTCTCATTTGGAATATCTCCCCCAAGAAACAATTATCTTTGCAAATGGTTTATATGAACAAAAGTTTAATGTATCTATTTCGGAAACTTCAAGTTTTTTATTTACCGATTTAGTAAGGCTTGGAAGATCTTCTTCCGGAGAATCTATTGAGAAAGGAGTTTTTAGGTCTAAATTAGAAATAATCAGAAATACTGATTTATGTGATGATTGGGAATATGTTGATCAAATTGAATTATCTAATGCAAGTTATGTGTCCAAGTCAGGTATGGATTACATGCCTGTTTTTGGATCCTTGATTTGGATTTGTGAAAAAGATTTTTCCAAGTCAAAAGTAAATATTCTTGTAGGAAATATAAAAAAGATTTTCAGTGAAACAGATAATAATTTATCTATAGGAATCCTTGAAAATGGAATCTCTGTAAGATTCCTAGGGAGTTCTTCTCAAGATGCGAGGAAATGTTTTTTTTGTATTTGGAAACAAATAAGATCTGTTTGTGGATTTTGTGAGCCAAAATATCAAGGTGTATGGCCGTTACAAGATTCTATGAATTATTAATTATGTTCAGAAAGAACCTTTTTTAAGAATTTATAGATTAATTTTTTATTATGCATCTTTCACCTCAAGAAAAGGATAAATTATTGATTTTTTCTGCTGCACTCTTAGCTGAAAGAAGACTTAGTCGAGGTCTTAAGCTTAATTATCCTGAAACAATTGCTTTTTTGAGTTTTCAAGTTCTTGAAGGAGCTCGAGATGGAAAAAGTGTAAGTCAACTAATGTCAGAGGGAACTACCTGGCTTTCAAAATCACAAGTTATGGAGGGAATTCCTGAAATGGTTGATGAAGTCCAAATAGAAGCAGTTTTCCCCGATGGGACAAAGTTAGTTACTATTCACAATCCGATTAACTAGTTATGAGTAATTTAATTCCTGGCGAAATAATTCCCGAACAAGGTCAAATTGAATTAAATCTTGGTAAGGAAGTTAAAACAGTAAAAGTTTCTAATTCTGGAGATAGACCTGTACAAATTGGATCTCATTATCATTTTTTTGAAGCTAATAAAGCTTTAATTTTTGATCGAGAATCAACACTTGGTATGCGTCTTGACATTCCTGCAGGAACAGCAATTAGATTTGAACCCGGAGATACAACTGATGTCAATTTAGTTCCATATTCAGGTTTAAGAATTGCACATGGGTTTAATTCATTGGTTAACGGTTCTTTAGATACTTAAAATTATGTCCTATAAAATTGACAGAAATACTTATGCTCAAACTTACGGACCCACTACCGGAGACAGAATAAGGCTTGCTGATACAGAACTTTTTATAGAAGTAGAAAAGGATTTAACTACATACGGAGATGAAGTTAAATTTGGTGGAGGTAAAGTTATTCGAGATGGGATGGGACAGTCTCAAGTAAGAAGAGTTGATGGAGCTGTAGATACCGTAATAACTAATGCTTTGATAGTAGATTGGTGGGGAATTATTAAGGCTGATGTGGGTATAAAAGATGGAATGATTTCCGAAATTGGTAAGGCTGGTAATCCTGATATCCAAGATAATGTCGATATTGTTATCGGTGCATCAACAGAAGTAATAGCTGGAGAAGGCCATATTCTTACTGCAGGTTCAATAGATACTCATATACATTTTATATGTCCCCAACAAATTGAAACTGCACTAGCTTCTGGAATTACAACTATGTTAGGAGGAGGAACTGGTCCTGCTACTGGCACAAATGCCACTACTTGTACTCCGGGTTCTTTTCATATTTCAAGAATGCTTCAATCTGCAGAAGCATTTCCCATGAATTTTGGTTTTTTTGGAAAAGGAAACTCAACAAACGAGAGCAATCTTATTGATCAGGTTGAAGCTGGTGCTTGCGGATTGAAGCTTCATGAGGATTGGGGAACGACTCCTTCTACCATTAATTCTTGTTTAAATGTTGCGGATAACTTTGACGTACAAGTATGTATTCATACCGATACCTTAAATGAGGCAGGCTTTGTTGAAGATACCATAAATGCTATTGCTGGAAGAACTATTCATACTTTTCATACCGAAGGAGCAGGTGGAGGTCATGCGCCAGATATTATTAAAATTTGTGGAGAAAAAAATGTTCTCCCAAGTAGTACTAATCCAACAAGACCCTATACGAGGAACACATTAGAAGAACATCTTGACATGTTAATGGTTTGTCATCATTTAGATTCTAAAATCCCAGAAGATATTGCATTTGCAGAATCAAGGATCAGAAGAGAGACTATTGCAGCTGAGGATATCTTGCATGATATAGGTGCCTTTTCAATTATTGCTAGCGATTCCCAAGCTATGGGAAGAGTTGGTGAAGTAATTACAAGAACTTTTCAAACCGCTCATAAAATGAAAGTCCAAAGGGGACCGCTACCGCAAGATTCAGATAGAAACGATAATTACAGAGTAAAGAGATATATTTCTAAAATTACAATTAATCCAGCAATAGCTCATGGTATTGATAAACATGTAGGGTCTATAGAAAAGGGTAAAATTGCGGATTTGGTATTATGGAAACCGTCCTTTTTTGCTGTAAAGCCTGAATTAGTTGTTAAAGGAGGATCCATAGTTTGGTCCCAAATGGGTGATGCAAATGCTTCAATTCCTACTCCAGGGCCTGTATATGGTCGACCTATGTTTGCAAGTTTCGGCCAATCTTTAATTAAGAGTTCTTTTACCTTTTTAAATAAAAATTCAATTGATCAAAATATTCCAAATAAATTAGGCTTACAAAAGAAATGTTTTGCCGTAGAAAATACCAGAAATATCAATAAAACAAACTTAAAACTAAATAGTAAACTACCAAATATTTCAGTTGATCCTCAAACTTATGAAGTTTTTTCTGATGGGGAACTTCTTACTTGCGAACCTCTTGATGAAGTCCCAATGGCTCAAAGGTACTTTTTACTTTAGAAGTTTTTAATTAATTCTTTTTCAGTTGTCTTTATATCTTGTGACCCAGCAATTGCCAAATCTTCTTGCAGTTTGTTCTCACAAGACAGAACTCTTGACCAACTTGGTAACTGCTGTGTCGTAGGGCAAGCTAAGTAATCTTCTGTAGCTGGTCTCAAAAGTTTCGCAAATTTTTGTACTGATAGCTCTTCTTCATGCCTGTCATATGGAAGTTGATTAACCGCTGAATCTAATCCAAATTGTTTTACCCGATCTTCCCCAACTCTTTTGTAAAGAACTTCTAAGGTTGCTAGTTGAGTACTTGTTAAGGTCTCTGCTTGATGCTCCATAAGTCCTCTTAAAACACTTGAAAGTATTTCTGTACACATTTTTTGCAAACCTTCTTTAGATGAATCACCAATATTCTTATGTTTGTGATCAAACAAACCTAGGTCAACTTGGGCTATTTTAGAAGTTCTTACGTTTCTATAAACCTCTGATAATAAACCTATCTCTAAACCCCAGTCACAAGGAATTCGTAAATTCATCGCAAGGTCTTTGGTGAAAGCAAACTCACCTGCTAATGGATATCTAAATGATTGAAGATATTGTAAAAAAGGACCCTTCCCTACTAACTGCTCAAGACTTGCCAATAAGGGACCCACAAATAATCTTGTTGCTCTACCTTGCAGTTGATTGGTCTCTAAGGATAACCTGCTGTAAAAAGCCTTTACATATGATATTCCATATGATTCATCCAGAAGTGGAAGTATCATTCTTGAAGGATATAAAGGACTAAAAGTTCTTATATCAGCATCAAAAAGAGCAACAACTTCTGATTTTCTCGTCGCAACTCCTATGCCTTGCCACACAGCCCATCCTTTACCCGGAGTTCCTAGAAGTTCTAACCCATTTTTTTCTTGACTTTTTAATAGTTCTATTACAGAGGGAGAATTAGTCCATTGAACGTGAACTGGAAATGGCATTGAGTCAAAAAATGATTTTGCTGCTTTAACTTGCTCAACAGTTTTTGCAGAGA